>CANDYO010000191.1 GCA_947424995.1 Rickettsiales bacterium
ATTGGAGGCAGCCGTTCTCTCCATTAGATCTTGGGAAATTTGCTTATTTAAAATCACCTGATGCATTAGAAAAAACAAAACGACTTATATATCTTAATGGAATACTAATTGGTATGGATATGATAGAGATAGGTGTTAATGTTAATTGCGCACCTGTGGCTGACCTGCTAATTCCTGGAGCTCATCATATAACTTCAACTAGATCATTTGGACCGGATCCATTAACCACTGCTGAATTGGTTAATGCAATGGCTGATGGGATGAGAAAATCTTCAGTTCAGTCAATAATAAAACATATGTTAGGGCAAGGACGCGCAAAATGCGATAGTCATTTCGGGTTGCCAGAGGTAGACGTGCCAATTGAAATACTAGAAAGTAATGACTTTCAAGTATTTAAACAAGCGCAAAATATTCCTTGGGGCATGCCAGCTCATATAATCTATAAAGCATTGGATCCAGATAATATAGTTACTTACTCTAATAAAGTTATAGATTATATTAAAAATGCTATTGGTTTTAAAGGAGTTTTGATTTCTGATTGTCTAACAATGAAGGCTTTATCTGAAACATGGGCGCAAAAATCTATAAAATCTATCAATGCTGGATTAGATCTTGTGTTATATGGTAGTTGTAAACATGAGGTAATTAAAGAAATTGCTGATAATCTTCCAAACTTACCGGATTTTACCTGGCAGAGGATAAGAGATGGCTTTAATCGAAAAAATAGCCATGATCTCTCTTATCAATCAACATTACTAGAATTCAATGAGATATTAAAAGATTTAGAACTAGAATTAAAAAGTCAATTACCTTCAAATACTTTAGATTTTATCTTGTCTGTTTTAGAAGAGCGTAGTAAAGACAATGCAGATTATTCAAGTCCATTATATCATGCATGAGGGAGATAAGTAAAAAATTACTGTAATTGTTATAAAGATATGCTGAAGTAAATTTTGAAGATGGCTGGGGCGGAAGGATTCGAACCTACGCATGACGGTATCAAAAACCGTTGCCTTACCACTTGGCGACGCCCCATCTAAAAGAGAAAAGTATCTTAGCAGAATTTTATCAAGATTCAATTGCTTTTATATATTTTTCTATTTTTTATTATTAAGTAAGTTATATGGATCAGAATATAAATTTGACTATCAATATATAGCATTGTAAATTAGAGAGGAACTAGTCAAAACTTTGCAAATTTTGTAGATAGATTTTATGGATATAGAAACTTTAATAAAAAACTATAAAGCCCAAATTCTAGAAATAGCGCAAATATGTAATGCTGAAGATATAAGAATCTTTGGTTCAGTAGCAAGAAATGAATCTGATATTAATAGTGATATAGATTTTTTGGTACGAATGAAGCCAGATTCTGGGTTTAGTATAGATGGACTTAAATGGCGCCTTGAAGAGCTTTTAAATACTAAAGTAGATATAGTAACTGAAAAATCTCTTCATGCTTTAATAAAAGATCAAGTATTAAGAGAAGCGGTAAAGCTATGACTAAAAATATGATGCTAAGACTTTTGTGCAAGATATTAATTTATATAATCAGTTGTAAAAGTAGTGCAATGACGTCACCCTTGGCCGAAGGCCGAGGGTCCAGTTTAAATCTTTTAGAATTATTAAAAACTCAATACTGCAAGAGATTTCAACTGGATCCTCGCTTGCCAGCAAGAGCTGGCATGCAAGGATGACGGCCTTATATGGTCATGAGGTACTTCCAATCAAAGAAATAATGCTAAAAATTAGAGAGACAAATGACATTTAAATCAGACGACGATTCTTTTTTTACTGATAATAACTGGACGAAGGATGGTTGTCAGCAGCTAGTTACCAAAATTCTTGATGGATTTGATGACGGAGAGCTCTATATTCAGGAATCTCAAGCCGAGATGTTGGTATTTGATGACCAAAAAGTTAATAATGCCAGTTTTAAAATTTCTAAAGGTTTTGGTTTAAGAGGAGTACTCGGAGAAGTTGCTTCATTTGCTCATGCTACAGATTTTTCTGAAAAGGCGCTTAAAAAGGCTGGTGAAGTGGTGCAATCAATTAAGAATTTTGCTCAGCCAGTTCATTTGGCTTTAGAAAGTAAAAAACAAAAACATGATTTATATAAGCAGCTTGATCCAATTAAAGAGCTAGATTTTGAAGCAAAAATTGAAATAGCTAAAACTATTGATGCATATATTCGCAGCAAAAATCCTTTAGTTAAGCAAGTCACAGTTAGTATCGCGGGTGGTTGGTCTAGGATTAGGATTCTTAAAGCTTTAGATGAAGAATATGCTGACTTTAGACCGATAACTCAATTATCTATATCAGTAACCTTAGCTAAGGATGGTAAATTAGAATCTGGGCGAGATGGAGCTGGAGCTAGAAAAGCTTATAATGATTTATTCCTCGTTGAGAATTGGCAAGCAATGGCTGACCGAGCCTTAAAAATGGCGATGACTAATTTAGTAGCAGAGCCTGCCCCAGCTGGAGAATTTATGGTGGTACTTGGTTCAGGTGATCCTGGAGTATTGCTGCATGAAGCGGTCGGGCATGGACTAGAAGGTGATTTTAACCGTAAGAAGACTTCAGCATTTTCAGAATTAATGGGTAAGCAAATAGCTTCAAAAGGAGTTACGGTAATTGATGATGGTACCATGCCAGATCGTCGAGGTAGTTTAAATTTTGATGATGAAGGCACTCCTACTCAAAGAAATGTTTTAATTGAAGATGGTGTTTTAGTGAACTATATGCAGGATAGGATGAATGCTAGATTAATGAATATGAAGCCAACTGGGAATGGCAGAAGAGAAAGTTATGCGTGCCAGCCGATGCCTAGAATGACCAATACTTTTATGTTAGCGGGCAATACTACTCAAGAAGATATGATCGCTTCGGTAAAAAATGGAATTTATTTCCCTAAGTTTAATGGTGGTCAAGTTGATATCACTTCCGGTAAATTTGTTTTTGAAGCAGCTAATGCTTTCCTAATTGAAAATGGAAAGGTAACAAAGCCTATTAAGGGCGCAAGTCTTATTGGCAATGGGCCAGACGTAATGAAAAAGATTCAAGCTATTGGTAATGACCTTGCTCTAGATAATGGTTCTGGGATGTGTGGTAAGAATGGTCAAAGTGTTCCAGTTGGCATTGGTCAGCCTAGTTTATTAATAGAGAAAATCACTGTCGGTGGTACTAAAGTATAAAATATGCTGCTTAGAAATTTTGTCATCATTGTATCCATTCTATTGTTTGGCTTTAAAGCTTTTGCGCAAGTTAATTTAGTGCAGCTTCATTATCTAAATCTTGCTGCTAGCAAATATCAGATTACTTTAACTTTAGATCAGCAAACTAATTTTGAAGTTGTACCTAGTGGTGATAAGTTATTTGTAGACTTTCAAGACAGTAAATTTGCAGTGAAAAAATTACCTAGTCAGCTAGATGGCAAATTCATCAAAAATGTCCGTAAAACTGCTAAAAGCAATAATTTAAGAATGATTTTTGAGCTTGCTGAAGGGATAGAATTTGATCGAAGCTACTCAATCATTCAGGCTGGTAAGTTATTCGTTACTGTTGAATTTAAGAATAATAAAATAATTCCTACCTCAGTTATATTAAAATCACAAGAGCTGAGTAAATTACCTGATGAAATTGCAGAAAAAAAATACCTAATTATGATCGATCCAGGTCATGGAGGTATTGATAATGGAGCTGAAGGAGTTGAAGCTAAGACGTTTGAGAAGAAGTTAACTCTGGCTTATGCTTA
>CANDYO010000192.1 GCA_947424995.1 Rickettsiales bacterium
ACATTCCGCTAAGAATGGCAGCTAGTGTCTGCGGATTTTTACTTATCTCATATAAATATATACCAAAATTTATAACTAATCATTTCCATTTTGTATTTTACCCTCTCCTATGCTTTAATTTTCCTTTCTTTTTTACTTATATGCTTTTAAATAATCAAGAATACGGATCTTGGCAAGTTGCAGGATTGGTAGGCCTAATTTTACTTTCTTTTTTTGTAGATTATTTATCTTTTATTATATTAGCCGGACTTGGAATAGGATTAGCATTTATTCTTGTGAATTTATACGGTCATCACGGGGCTGATGTTAATTTAATCGGAGTATTCGGTTCGTACAGCCCCCCAATTATATATTTTTTAGTTTTTTCTAAAAAAAGAAAAGAATTACAAGAAGAAAGAAATGACTATCTCTCGAATATAAAAGAACTAAATGATAGCCTAGAAGTTAAGGTAAAAAATCGCACCATAGAACTAGAAAAAGCACTAGCTAGCAAAACTGATTTTCTCAATAGCATGAGCCATGAAATAAGAACTCCAATTCACGGATTCACTAATATTTCGGAAGGATTAGCAGAACACTGGGGAGAATTAGATGAAGATAAAAAATATAAATATGCTAAAGAAATTGCACGCAATGCCAAAAGATTAGAAAAACTACTTAATAACTTATTGGATCTATCAAAATTCGATGCTCATAAAATGTTGCTAAATTTTGAAAAATCAGATTTAAATCAACTAATTCAAGATATTATCGACGAATGCAAAGGCTTATATCTATCGACAAAGCATATCGATATAATTTTTATCTCTATCGATCAAACTCTGATTACAATGGATCAAGAACGAATCGGGCAAGTCTTACGAAATTTATTTTTTAACGCTATTAAATTTAGTTTTGATAACAGCCTTATTACTACCACTCTCAAACTAGTTCAAAATAGTAATGGCAGCGAATCTATAAAATTTACTATTACGGATGCAGGCCTAGGGGTTCCAGAAGATGAATTGGAAGCTATCTTTGACCCCTTCACTCAAAGCTCTCGTACTAAAACCGCAGCTGGAGGTACAGGGCTTGGCTTAAGCATTTGTAGACAGATTATCGAAGCTCACAACGGCAAAATCTGGGCCACCAACAATTCCAAAAATGGATCTAGCTTTCATTTTTTGATTCCAGTTACTCAGCAATCCTCTATTAAGCAATAACCCCTATATCAAGAGCCAACAAAGTTCACTTTACTATCACATTCATTGCATTAGTACTAACCTCAGCTAAACTACAAACTACGACTTTATAAACAATTACAAATTAATTGTTAATTTATTGTAATTTAATTTATTAATTGACATTAATGTTTTATCGTTATATAAGCATGCCTAATATTTAATTCAAAGAAACACTAATAAATTCAAACCTTTATGCGGAGAACAGAAATGATCCAACATGTAAACATAACTAATAGCATCTGCACTGAATTACCTAGCAGTACAGCAAAACAGATGACAAAATGGGGATGGGAAACTTTTGGGTCTGGTTTTCCAGTTACATGTAGTATTGCTATAGTAAATGAATGGCAACATAAAGCTATTTTAGAAGAAGGAATAGATTGTTATAAAGCTTCAGGCATAACAGAATGGTCCTGGCGCGCTATTAAGCTAAATATTCCTTTATTTTACGCTTTACAAGTAAAAAAAGAATGGACATATAAAATTCTTGCAGCTGAAGACCTAACTAGCAGTCAAGATTTAGTATCATTAAATGACTGGCCACATAAAGATCTTTTGAAAAAAGCAAATACAATAATTCAAGAATCACAATATAACGCTTTAACAAAAAATAATTTTACCTTTGAAAAGGCAGCGAAGATTGTATCGCCATGGCAAGAAAAAACTATAGAGTTAGGCTTAGATTTTAATCAGGCTATTCAAATAACTGAGCAATCACAATATGATGCTCTTACCATTTTAAAATACCCCTTTGATAAAGCTGTACAAATTATAACCGCGTTTAGATACAATGCAATTAAAGAATTAGGCCTCTCTTTTGAACAAGCTATTCAGATAGAAAATGAACATCAATATAATGCTATCAAAGAGCTAGGACTAACTTTTAAACAAGCTATTCAAATAGTAAGTGAATATCAATATAACGCTATTAAAGAGTTGAAGCTATATTTTAAACAAGCTGTCCAGATAGAAAATGAATATCAATATAATGCTATCAAAGAATTGAAGCTGGATTTTGCGCAAGCTGTGCAAATAGTAAGCGAATATCAATACAACTCTATTAAAGAATTGAATCTAGATTTTGTGCAAGCTGTACAAATAACTCAAAGATTTCAATACGAGCTATTGGAAATGTATCCTGCTTATAAAGAAGAAGTAACAAAAATAACAGAATTGCAATACAGAGCTATTGTTGAACTAGACTATTCTCTAACTGATGCCGTACAAATAAAAACAGCTGAGCAGTATAAAGCGATTAGAGATTTAGGATTATCTTTAGATAAAGCTATTCAAATCCAAACAATCTGGCAATATAAAGCTCTTACAGAGCTTAAGGAACATAAAGTAGCAGAGTTATCTTTCGCACAAGCTCTGCAAATAAAAACAGCAACGCAATATAAGTCGCTTATCCAACTCAAGTTAGCTTTTGATCTAGCTGTATCAATTGAAACTGAGCAAGAATATAATCTCGTTAAAAAATTAGATTCTAAACAAATAACCCAAGTAAAAACAGCTTTCCAATGCAAGGCTATTGTAGAACTAAAATTACCTTTTGCTATAGCTATAAAAATAGAAGACGAGTCTGAATATAATACTTTTAAAGAATTAAATTCAAATCAACTTACTCAAGTAAAGACAGAACAGCATTACATCCTTCTTACTAAACATAAGCTATCTTTTGAGCAAACTATGCTGGTAAAATCAATATACCAGTATAAAGCTTTTATATGGGTCAAGGAACATGAAATATCTGAACCATCTTTTGAACAAATTATCAAAATTGAAAAAGAACTTCAATACAAAGCTCTTACAGTCCTGAAGTTACCTATTGATCAAGCTATCGAAATTACCAAAGAAACTCAGTATAAGACCCTTACAGTCCTAAAGTTACCATTTGATAAAGCTGTGCAAATTACTAAAGAAACTCAGTATAAGGCCCTTACAGTCCTAAAGTTACTATTTGATAAAGCTGTGCAAATTACTAAAGAATCGCAATATGATGCAATAAACAAACTTCATTTACCTTTTGGTCTGGCTGTACAAGTTATTAATAAAGACACCTATAAAGCTGTAGATAGTGAGAGTAAGATAAAGCATTCTATTGAAATAAATGAACAGAAATTCTCATATTTTATAACACCAGAAAAGCTTGCAACTCTTGCTATCGACAATCATTTCGCTTATCCAAAGTCTGGCACTTGTTTGGCAGCAATTAAGGAAAACTGTACTATTACAGATAGTATTTGCGAAACAAACACTCACAATGTTACTCTAATTGGTAATGGTGAGACTGTAGATACTCATTATTGCTGCTGAACATAAGTTTATTTTAATTCTGAATTGCTACGACCCTAAGGACCAAGCCTTGCTTGGCCCTAAGGATGATGACCTCACATATTTTTAATGCAAGGCGGGTTCAAGAATCTAGCGCAACGACATTATTTTCACGTAAAGCTTCGAGAGGAGTAAGATAACCTAATACCTTAAGGGGAGTATTATTAATTATATTCTCTATCCAGTCAA
>CANDYO010000193.1 GCA_947424995.1 Rickettsiales bacterium
TATAAGTGCTTTGTAATAAACTTTGAGCATTATGAGAACCTAAAGTCCCAGTCATCCCATAAATCTTATTTTGATAACGATGAAAATAAGCCATGTTTGAAATAAAACAACTAGTTAAGGTTTCTGGTTTTATTTTTACTCCATGTCTAATTTGTAGGAATTGATGTAATCCGTTACACCAAAGAGTTTTCTTTTGAGTGATACCTGTACTATTATAAGCAACTGGTGATATTACCTTAGTATTATGCTCATCTTCAGATATGACGTAATGCCTGTTTTCTTCCATAGACAACGCTGTAACTGCTGATTTTGCCCAATATTTAGACTGCTCCTTGACAAAATTTATAAGATGCTCTGGAACGCTGATTAAGTTTTGCTTTTGCAATGAAGTAATATAATTTTCTAGTAAATCTACAGTAAATTCTTCGACGTTATCAACGGCGTAGATATCCTCACCAGAAGTACTACCTAGTAAAACTAACTCTTTTCCGTTATTACTAAATTCTCCATCTATCCATAATAATTGATCGTTTGAGGGCAGACGAGTATATTTGTTTTGAATGTTTCCTAATTGTTTCCATGTTGCAAGTAGCAGTGGCTCAAGATATTCCATACCAGAAACATCTGAGGCAATTTTGGCAATATTGCCACCTTCATCAATAAGCATGCTATCTACCTCATCGACTATCGCAATGCCAAAAGGTCTTTTGCAACGAGTTCCAAAACCTTTAAATTCATCCTTTAGTAGATCAAACTGATAACTTGCAACATCTCCATAAACAATATTGGCCTTATAACAGGTTTTTGCAGCTTCCCTTATTGTCATGTCGGTATTTTCGGAGCATTTTAAACCAAGAATCTTGTAAAAACCTTGTTTCTCTTCTGCGTCACGCTTGGCTAGCACAGGAGAGCTGGTTATAATATCTACCTTCTCTCCTTTTAAAGCAAAAACCGATGCTAATACAGAGATGATAGTTGATTTACCCTCGCCTGTATTAATTTGAGCAAGTCTGCCATGATCTCCTGAATTAATTAACATTAAAACAGAAGTTATTTGAATATCTCTTAGTTCGTAACCAGTGTGTAGATAATTTGTTTTATTAAGTATGGCGATAACTTCAGGTAAATTATTCAATACTTCCTCAGGGCGTTGTTGCATTTTTTCTGACCAAGAGGAAATATGTTTTTCTTGCCATTTATTAATCGGTAATCCTTGAGGTTCTATTTTAGAATCAGAGCGATAATACTCCTTAATGTGCGTCAGAGTTTTTGCTAAAGCTCCCTTTTCTATTAGCCCTAGAATTTTATGATTATTGTTGTTAAGTGTAGATAATTCCTTAAATAATTGATATTGTGTTTTTTCATTATCACTAACAAAAAAACTTTCCTTTGTACCTGCTTTATATAACAAAGATTGCCAATTTATTGATGGTTCTGATAAGAAAATACTCTTTGCTTCTGGAGATATAGAATAATCATTGATTAATTTAAGAGCTTGTAAGAAGTTATCTTCTTCTTCAAAATCTAACTTAGTTAATAGTTCAGTAACATCATCAAAACTCCAATTATGATTAATTAAATTGGTTAAGTTAATTTTAAGTTCAAGGGCATGAGGAGACAGTGCAAATAATTTATCAGAGATATCAGCTATTAGATCTCTACTGATATTTGATTGTATAGTTTTAAAATTATAGCTCAAATAAGGTATTATCTTCTCTTCAGGTAGAACGTTGTGTTTTTGCGCAAAATCTAAAAACTCATCAAGTTCTGCTATATTATAGAGATTAGTGTTTTTACATATTTTATCTAAAAACTCGTCGTCCCATGCTAATAATTTAATTTTAGTTAATAATTTATCAGCTCTATCAGTAGTGATATTTAAAATAGGAAAGTAACTTTTTAATTTATTTTGAAATTCGTTTTTTGCTGATAAGTCAGTGCTATTACTCTCTATCGATTGAAGATTTGAAGCTAAAAGAATTTGAGCGGCATTGGATAGTTCTTCATCAGTGGAGGTCAAATGAGAGCTGATTATTTCAATATGGTGGTCATCTAATTCAATCTTATTTTTAAAACTAGCTAAAGCTTTTATACAGTCGCTAGTAGTAGCTACATATTCAAGTCCCAATTTTAAAGCTTTGATCGTGCTAACAGGTAAAGCTTTACTTTTGCTATAAAGAGCTAAGTTTTTAGTTGATTCTTCTTTATTAACAAGAGACTCGCTGGTTAATAGCGTATTACTTAATTTTTGTAAATTATCAAAATCTTGAACAAACTCATCAAATCTACCATCTTTGGAGAGAATATCTAAAATCCTGTATTGAATAGTAGTCTCTCGTTCTTCATTTAGTAAAATATTGGAGAATTCAGATAAATTAGCAAATTCTGCTCTTGCTCCTTGCTCACATAACTGCCCTAGTAGCTCAATAGACTTATTACTAACATCTAGATTTTTATCTAGAGCGTTCATAGAAGCCACTTGAACAAGTTCTAACGGAACTTCTGAATTGCCTTTGACTAATTCAATTAAGGAATCTAAAGTTTCTAGTTTTGCCTCATCTTGAATATTTACAATATCTTTAGCTAACCTAATAATTTCTTGATCTAAAAGGATTTGCTTCTGTTTCTCTTCGTCTAGATCAATACTAGGCGAGATGATTTGATTTTCAGGGACATCTAAAGTTTCTTGAATATTATTAATTTTAGCTAAATCTAGAATCTTTTTAGCATTTTCTTTAAGAGTTTCATCGCAATCCTCATTTAGAACATTCTGGAGAACCTCTACTCCAATGAGTTTTTGTCCGTTTTCCGAAGCTTTGAGTAGAGTATTTATGGCAGAAAGGCGTATTTTATGAACGAAACTTGAGTCTGTGGCAAATTTAAGTATTTTAGGAATAAGATCTCCGTCTAATTTTTTGATTTTATCAAAATTCGTTTCAACGAGTCTTATAATATTAAAATTAGCTCCATTATCTTTAACTGGTAATCTTGCTGATAATGTATTTACCAAACCAATCAGAGTTGACGGGTCTTCTTCAAGAAGAACTGATTTGTAGATAGTAAATATTATTTGCGCAGATAAAGTAGGATGAGAATCTTCAATTACACGCTCAATGAGTTTATTTTGAATATCTAGGGGGATTTTTCTTTTTTCGGACAGTTCGTAGTCAAGAACGTTTAAAACACGCATTATCGTGAATTGATCAATGTCTTTTTCAGATAATTGCTTAACACTATTCTCAAGTTGTTGCTTTACTTTAAGCGATTTATTGTTATAGGCTATTAGTGCTTGTCCATACTTTATGGAATGTGATTGATCGCCATCAGCGTCTGCTTTCCTAGATGCAAGATTTAAGATTGTAGCTTCTTCTTTGTTAATTTTTTCAAATTTACGAATTTTATTAACAATGATAGATAATTGATCGTGACTATATTGTTCTAATTTTTTATAGTCAGAACCGATGCTTGATGTAGCTTTCACTTAAATAATTGCAATGAATTTAAATTTATGATTTCATATTAAAATTGAATATATTACAACAAAAATTTTAATGTAATGAAAAACTTATTAGACGCAGCAGATAATGCTTATCTTAAGAAGACTCATATTTTGTCAAATAAAGCTTCTTATAATTATACCGTTAAAGTTCCACATGAGCAGATAACTAAAACTTATCAAAACTTAACTAAAACTATCAATATTCCTTATAGTGAAACAAATCCAAATTGGGGAGCCACCTCTA
>CANDYO010000194.1 GCA_947424995.1 Rickettsiales bacterium
ATATGATTAATTTCTTTCTTAGAAATCAGAACCCTTTAGATTCAGGTGCTACTAACCCTAACAGTATATTCTATCCTGCCGTATCAACCATACAAAAAGTTAATACGTTGCTTTACGGGGATCAGACTTTTTATACCAATACCGCTTTAAAAACTCAACTCAATAGTGTCTTTGGCTCGCTTAGAATGTTTCAACTTAAAACTAATGTTTTAATAACTTCGGTTGAAGTATTTTTAACTAATATAACGGATGTCGGGAATGACGTATCAAATTATCGCCCTGTATTATTCTCTAATATGAAACTTCCGGGTCTTGAGGGGCAAAATTATTTAGTGCAAGACGTAGCATTAACTACAAGTGCAGCACCTATTTATTTTCCGGCAGTGACTATACCGGAGGTTACTAGTCCAAATGCAAGATTTATCGATGGTGGAACCTATCAAAATAACACCACTGCGCTTGGGTGGGCGTTATCTAATGTTCTTGTGTCATCGGTTAATCGTATTTGTGTTTTATCCGTAGGCACGGGTTTGGGTACAATTGGTTTATTCAATCCCGAGCCTGTGCCGCCTCCTCCTGCGGATATTGAAGAATTGTATCGGGAGTTTGGAGAATTTTTGCTATTAAAAGGTTATTCAGGAGAACGAACTGAAGAAATATTAAAATCAATAATTCCGGATTTTAATAATATATATCTTTTAATGGATGTCTTGAGTCTAGGGATTAGTGGACCCCAAGAAGCTATCAATAGACAACTTGAGTGGATGTCTCTCTACGGTTCAAAAATTAATAATAAGGATTTATTTTATTTTAGGTTTCAGACGGCTTTTGATCCGACCGAGGATACGGAGCTTGATAGTACTTCACGTGGGTTTTTAGATTATATGAAAGAAGCAGCCGAAGCTCAATACGATAAGGATCGATTGAAGATATCGGCTTTTATACAAAAACTAAATTTTGGCAATTAACAAATTAAACAAGGAGAAAACAAAATGGCCGACTTAGATAATATCACACAGTTTAGCGGAATAACGATAACAAGCAACCAAACTACCGGTACTAGCAATCGAAATGCTACTTTGGCAGTAGTAAACGTAACGCAAGCACAAAGAGATTTGCTACAAAACGTAACTCCTTATGTAGTTAACGCTGTTACCGTTAAAGTGAAAAACGGGACAATGATTTACAATATTACATCAGGTTTATTCCAGCTTTTTAGAAACGGTCAATGGGAAAACATCTCAACAAATATAACTACTGCAACAGGGGTAGGTCTTACCTCCTCACCTTTTTCAATCCCATCAGGTCCAAGAGCAAATGTTGAAGTAGCGGCAAACCAAGTAAACGGTTTTATATATAATGATACAACTAATAACGATGTTAGAGGATATATTAACACTCAATGGATGACTTTATTTTCAGTTGGGACAGGGGCTGCCGGGATTGGATTAACTAATGGAGCACCTTTAATTTACCCAACAGGTCCAAGATTGAATGTTGAAGTAGCAGCAAACCAAATAAACGGTTTTACTTATTTTGATAGCACCAATACTGTTATACGAACCTATAAAGGTGCTTGGCAAACAATTACCTCAGCTTAAAAGTTGAGGTTAGATAATACGGCTCGTGTGGAAGAAGACCCAAAAATGTTGATTTAGGATTTTTTAATAGATTATTTTGCAGAGTATTAAATGAATTATCAAGAACTAGTTACTCAAATTCTGGCTTATGCTAATAGGCCGGCATTGGATATCAGGTTTACTGCTGCAATCCCTTATTTTATTGATTTAGGGCAACAACGTATTTGGCGGGAGGCAAAAGATATAGGGTTTGAAAAAGTTACGCAAGGCGGTAAGTTTACGAGCGGAAGCGCGATACTAGCAAAACCAGCTGATTGGAATAAGACTATTTCATTAATATATGGTAGTACGGAAAGTGCCTTTGCCAATACCGTTACTTTGTATTTACGGACTTATGAGTTTTGTAGGAGTTATTGGCCTAATGCAAATAATAGTTCCGGCGACAATCCGCCTTTGTTTTATGCCGATCATCAAAGAGACTTAAATAGCGATACGGGAACTGCTTATGACGGGTTCTTTATATCTCCGACACCCGATAAAGATTATGCCTATCAATTAGTATATTTAAGGAATCCTAATCTTATAACCGTAGACAATAACGAGAACTTTTTAACTCAGAGATATCCTGATTTATTATTTTATGCCTGTTTTTTAGAGGCCTTATCATACTTAAAGAATGATGAGCGCATTCCGGTATTTGAATCATTATATAATCGAGCATTACAAAGTCTTAACAATGAGACTAAAGAGCGATATACCGATAGAACAAGTAAACGAGATAAGGATTAGGTTAGCAGTTTGGTAGTTTACGGGAGAATAGAATTAAAAATCGGTGCTGCGCAAAAGTGATTATGATAGAATAAGTAATATGAGCACAACAGATTTTATAGGGATTATAGGTGTGGCAGCGGTAACTTATTCTTATTTACTCTTACATTTGGGAAAAGTTACTAGAGAGTCAAATATTTACTTAGCTTCCAATAGTATCGGGGCAATTTTAATTATGGTTTCGCTGTGGTATGACTGGAATCTATGTGAGTTTATAGCCGAAGTAATATGGTTGGTTATTAGTATTTTAGGTATAGTCAAGAAAATTATTAGTGCTTCGCAAAAGAGTTAATATTTAAGGAGGTATAAGTTTTATGCCAGATATGCAAAACAATGTAGATGACAATAAAACCGGTGTTGCGCAAAAGAAAAAAGATTTAGAGACTTATAATTATTTAAAAGAAGAATCAGGTAGAGTCTACAGAAGATCAACAGAGGAATCTTCTTGTGAAGACTGGTTGGATTATATGAGACGTTAACAATAGCTCAGATTTTTACTAAAAATTGTAGAAGTATACTATTAAATACTTTATAATACATTTGAGTGTTTAATCAAGAGGATCAATTATGAGTGTTGTTACAGCGCGTATACCGGATACATTAGATAAGGCTTTAACAGAAGTAGCTAAGTCAATGGAAAGGTCTAAAAATTTTATTATACTAAAAGCAATACAAAATTATGTTTTAGAACTACAAGAAGACATAGAAGATTATAATGATGCTATAGAAGTATTGGCTAGAAACGAACCTACTGTTAGTTTTGAAGAAATAGAACGAAAATATGACTTGGAAGATTGATTTTTCTTTAAAAGCAGAAAAAGACTTAGATAAATTAAGTCATCAAATACAAAAATTGATAAGAAATTATCTTAGACATAACGTATTAAAACAAAAACATCCTAAAATGTTAGGTAAAGCTTTGAGCGGCAATAAAAAAGGTTTGTGGCGTTATCGAATAGATAAATTTAGAGTTATTTGTAAAATAGAAGAAGATAAACTTGTTATTTTGATAGTAAAGATAGCTAAGCGAGATGTTGTTTATGAAGATTAAAAGCCCTTAAGTATCTAATTTTCATGAATAATGAATTATAAGAAGTATGAATATCCGGCACTGTCTTAGTTTTTGAGTGCTTCGCAAAATCTAAATCTGTAAGTCTCGACTAAGTGCTATAATAATCTTATCGATCAATTTGATTAATAATACATTTTTTATTTCCGTACAACTAATATTTTTAAAATGGTAGCAGATCAAATATTTCCTATAGTTTTTAAACCCGGAATACTCCGAGATAGGCCGCCGTTTCAGGGTGAGTATTGCACC
>CANDYO010000195.1 GCA_947424995.1 Rickettsiales bacterium
CATTTTTTTCAAAAGCCAATAAGAAAATCTGTTCACTTTATGAGCTACCACCATCGGCATTTTATAAAATGCTAATTCAGTGGTAATGGTTCCGCTTTTAGTAAGTGCTAGGTCAGCTGAACTAAATAATTTTTGCTTGTCTTTTTCGTCTACCAAAATAATCGGTAACTCGCTTGGATAAGAGGTAATAACCGATTTAAGTTGTTCTTGAGCTGGAATAGCTATTATAATTTTTTTATCAATTAACTTAGCTAGTTTAGAGGCTGCATCTAAAAAGATAGGCAGTAAAGTTTGTACCTCTTGTTTACGACTACCAGGCGCTAAGCAAAGCAGTAAGCTATTATTGTCTAGATTAAACTGCTGATGAAATGCTTCTTTAGGGAATATTTGCAAATCTTCAATCGCGGGATGGCCTACAAAACTTGTAGCTAAGCCTTCCTTAATAAAATATTCTGGTTCAAATGGTAATATAACTAGTAAATAATCATAAATTTTGGCTATTTTTTTGGCGCGTTCAGGACGATAAGCCCATACTGTCGGTGCTACATAATGAATCAATTTACCTTTAATTCTAGCTTTAACCGCCTTAGCAACGCGAAAACAAAAGCCAGGTGAATCTATGGTGATTACAGC
Organism: Rickettsiales bacterium; assembly: GCA_947424995.1. Lineage (GTDB taxonomy): Bacteria > Pseudomonadota > Alphaproteobacteria > Rickettsiales > CANDYO01 > CANDYO01. Next base: position 634 of record CANDYO010000195.1, read on the forward strand.
ATCTGGCTGAAGCGAGCAAATATCTTCAATAGCTTGTTTAATTTTCCCAAGCAATTTAGGAATATGAGGAATAATTTCAAAAAACCCCATTAAAGCTAAGTCTTGCGAAGGAAAAAGCAAATTCATTCCGCAAGCTTGCATTTTATCACCACCAATACCATAAAACTCTATTTCTGGGTGCTGTTTTTTCAAAGCTTCCATTAACTTAGAACCGATATTGTCTCCTGATGCTTCGCCAGCAATTAAATATATTTTTAGCATTTTATATCCTGCTATGTCTCCTTGCATGAACTAAAAACACTCGAGATCGTTATCCTTGCTACCAGCTATAGCTGGTGGCGAGGATCCAGTTGAAATCTTTAAAAACTCTAGCTATTACAAAGAATTTTTCTGGACCCTTGGCCTTCGGTTAAGGGTGACGACTTCCCGTGTTTTGAGAATGATCTTAATCTGTACAACAGCCTTTTATTGCTGATCACTGGGGTCATATTAATCTTTTCTTAAATATTAATCAATAAAATAGAGGTTAATAATCTTAAGAGTAACGCGGAATGGAAGAGCTAGAGCCAACAATAGAAATAGTTCATAATGATATTGAGCAATCCTTACTTAAGGACTCTAATCATTTTTATAACTTTAATAAAGACGGCGACCCACCTCTCCATGCAGCAGTACGAGATGGAAATTTTAAAATAGTACAATATCTGGTTAGTCGTGGACGAGATCTTGGTAGGGATGGACTTTTAGGTTATAAAGAATTTCAAGTTATTGATCTGAATGTTAAAAACAAACAAAGAGAAGCAGCTCTAGATTTAGCGCAAAAACTCTCGCTTACTAATAATAAGCTACATGGCGAAATGGATAAGATTTTGAATATTCTTCAAAGAGCTAGAGCTCTTTCAGTAAAGCAGATTGCGCCGCCTAAAGTTCATTCTCATCTCTTAAAAAATGCTCCAGCTTTTATCTGGTCAGCATTTAGCAAGCCTCGTAATAGAAAACAATCGACCAAACAAGAAAATATAGGTGCCAATAAATTTCTTAGCGCTTATAGAGATAGTGATTTTAAGAAAATGGAAAGAGCTTTATTAAAATATGATCTACGGCTAGAAAATACGGAAACTGAAAAAGACTTGAGGTTCCGCGCTTCAATCTCTAAGGAGTTAAATAATTACGCGGCTTTGGATGAACATAGCAGAATGGATTTAGCCTTAGCAAAAACTCAAGAAAATTATAATCCAGATTTTGATACAGATACTTTGGTATACGAGTTCTTTAAAACAGGCTATGATGATGGCGATTATGCTCTAATGAGCGATATGATCGCCGAATATGGCTATCAATTTGATAATTCAGATTTAGAATTAGCAAGCGATCTTGCCTATTCAGCTATAGAAGAAGGGTATGGTGATATGGCTGAAAACTTAATAGAGCAATGCAATATTCCAATGGATTATCTTGCTAAAGATAAAGATTTAACTTTAGGAGAAAAGCTAGCAAGTTTTAAAAAAAATCGATCTTCTCGTTTGAAAAGTATAAAATATAGCAAAGCTAAATCGCATACTGATCTTATAGATCAAAAGCGAGCTGAAGATAGCGAAGAGGATATAAGTCATTAGGGACTAGTGGTGCCCAGGATTGGAATCGAACCAACGACACAAGGATTTTCAGTCCTTTGCTCTACCGACTGAGCTACCTGGGCAAATACGTAAGTCTTCCAAAGAAGCTTAGAAGGATCATATATAGAATAAAAACATAGCTTTGTCCACCTAAATCATCTAATAGTATTATTTTTTTAAAGATTAGCTTGACCTTTTTTTTCTATATGGTAAATATAATTCCGGACAGATGTCCGAGCGGTTTAAGGATCCGGTCTTGAAAACCGGCGTACGCGCAAGCGTACCGTGGGTTCGAATCCCACTCTGTCCGCCAGTTCCAGCTGGTTTTACCTTCATCTCCGCTCGTGTTTTTATATTTGCGCTATATTCACTAAACCCCAGTATCTGCCATGTTTAGTATACCAAAAAAGCGAAATCAGCAGTTTACTTTCGAGGTCAATCGCTCATAATCACCCAATTTTGTCTCCAATCTCCGTTTCATGTATACCTTTTTCAAATTCGGTATACGTAGGGAAACGCTGGGATGCAGAGGAAGTTCGCAAACTGGTAGAGTCGGAGTAGCGGGAAATCTTTTTAAAAAATTGATTTTCTAATAATATTAGCTAACATAATTTTATATATTAATACTCATTAATATACAATATGCCAACTGAGAGGTGAAAAATGTTAAGTGATATTGAAATGCCACCCGAAGCTGCTTTAGATTTACCAGATTGCGCACCAACTAAGGTGCTACCTCAAGATTTAAGTAAGGTAATAAAAGGGCTTGAAGTACAAAGATATTATGCTAGTGATTTATTCGATGTCAAGGAAGATGAAATCATTCCAAATCTAATGTTATAGATATGAAGAGTAAAAGGGTATTGAGTTAGCATAGATACTATCTCAAGAGCCGATTAAACATCAGGTTGCATTCTATTTTAAGTTGTGCTAGTACTAATTATAGTAGAGTCTATTTAATTCTTTAAAAGCTAGAAGAATCATGATCGATATAATTACTGCTAATAAATCAGCTTTATCATTCGCTATTAATGCTATACCAAGAGTAAAAGAAATCTGTAAGCCATTAACGGAATATTTAGGTATTAAGTGTTTTGGATATCTTAGAATATATAATGATTGCAGTTATATATCGTTATTGAATGGGTATCAAGAGTATCAACAACAATATTTTACTCATATTAAATCACAAGATCCGCATTTTAATTCTAACTTAAGATCTTCTCCATACAATCAAGCTCAATTCTTTTTATGGCCAACTAAGTATGAAGTATTACATCCTATTGTATCATTACACGATGAGTATGATATATGGCATGGATTTAATATAACTTACCGTTATGAAGAGTATAGTGAGATATTTTGTTTCACATTTAATAAAAATAGTGATAATAAGTCGCAATTTTATCTTCAAAATTCTCAGCTTTTAGAGAAATTTTGTGAGTACTTTAAAAATCGAGCTGTAG
>CANDYO010000196.1 GCA_947424995.1 Rickettsiales bacterium
GATATTGATTTAACTAATACTAAGATTATTCAGAATTATAACATAACTGAAGAAATTGCTTCTCGCTTTAAAGACTTAGGCATTCCTGCTATACACGCGATAAACAAATTGACTATTATTGATGGAGTAGGCTTTCTAATTTATCCATGGGTGGATGCTAAATCCTCTCTAAAACCATCAGAATCACAAGCTTTAAAAATTGCAGCGGCTTTAGCTAAGATCCATCTAATTAATTTAAAAGTACCAGAAATAGTAGAAGCCTCCTTCCCTACCCATGAGACGCAAGAATTACCAGATACTATACGAGCAGTAAACAGAACTTACCTTGATGCGATTCCTGTCTTAAAACAGCATTTAGTGATTAGTCATGGTGACTTGGATCCAAAAAATGTCTTATGGGATAGGCATGATAATCCAATATTAATTGATTGGGAATCAGCGAGACTAATAAATCCTACATATGAGATAATCAATACCAGCTTAGATTTCTGTAGTAATAACCAGACATTATTTATCAAAATGATTGAGGAGTATAAAAACTCAGGTGGTAACTTTAAAAATATAGAAGCAGCTTTTGCAGGAGTAATGGGTAATTGGATTAATTGGTTGGCTTATAATATTAAGCGCTCTAATTATAGTGACATAGAAATAAAAAAATTAGGACAAGAGCAAGTTGATCAAACTATGGCTACGATTCTAAACTTACAGAAAATTATCCCTGAATTAATCCACATTATTAGAGACAAATCATGATTACGATCGACCTCTTGAAAAACCATCCATATGCTATACCAACGCTTAGCAACATTTGGCATGAAGTTTTAGGTAAAATTTGGATGCCGGATATTAGTATTGAAGAAATTGAAGCTTTGTCTTATGAAGAGCTTAAATCAGATATGGCAATTACTTACATCGCTTTATACGATAAGACCCCTGTAGGATTTTGTACATTAGAATTTAATGGTGGCATTCGGCCAGATTTAGAGCCTTGGATTGGTGACTTGGTGGTTGATCCAAAATATCAAAAACAAGGGATCGGTAAAAAGCTACTTGATGTAATGAATATAAAAGCAAAAGAGCTTGGATTTGAAAAACTTTATCTTTTTACTTTTGATTCTAGCATACCAGAATATTATGAGCGCTTTGGGTGGAAAAAAATCAGTATGGATAAATTTAATTCTCATCATGTAACTCTAATGGAGATCGGATTATGAATGATCAACCAATTATCCCAACTCTTGACCTTGCCCATAAACTAATTCTCAAGCAATTTCCTGAATATGCCCATCTTCCCATTACTTCAGTTGAAAGCCAAGGTCATGATAATCGCAGCTTTAGACTAGGTGACGAGATGCTTATTCGCATGCCAACAGATGAACAATATGCCCTGAAGGTAGCGAAAGAGCAGGAACTGCTTCCAAAACTTAAAAACCATTTAAGCTTTGAAATTCCTGCGCCTATTAAGATGGGTACTCCATCTGTAGATTATCCATATCCATTCTCTATTTATAAGTGGCTAGAAGGAAAAAGTATAAACCTCATCAACAAAGATGGCATCGATCTTGAAACGCTTGCTCAGACTCTAGCGAAATTTTTAAAAGAACTACAAGCAATCAAAGACGTTGATGGTCCTAAGCCTGGTCAGCATAATTGGTGGCGCGGTGATCATGTAAGTGTTTATGATAAAGGGGCCAAAGAGCAAATAGCCAAATTAACTGGTATTATCGATACTGAAAAAGCAATTGATTTATGGGAGCGAGCTTGTAATACCAGATGGAGTAAACCACCAGTGTGGATTCATGGTGATTATGCTATTGGTAATATGCTGATGAGAAATGGTAAGCTTTCAGCTATTATTGATTTTGGTGGAATGGGAATGGGAGATCCTGCTTGTGATTTAGTAATTGCGTGGGGTTTTTTAGAAGGTAAATCACGCGAAATATTTATTAATGAAATGAATTTGGATAAAGATATTTGGGCTAGAGCTAAAGCTTGGGCTTTATGGAAAGCAACCTTTGTCCTTTGTGAGTTAGAAGATAAAAATAGCGCAGATGCGATAAAACAACTGCAGATCATCAATGAGGTCATAAGTGATTAGAGAAATAATTCCAGCAACTGGAGAAGAAGCGAAATTGATAGATGATAATATAGTTGCGTTTAATAAATCGAAAGTTTCTCCAGCTCAAGTAGAAACCATCATCACAAAAAACTATGTCATCAAAGATGGTAACAATGTGATTGCTGGCATAAATGCCATAATTTATCATCAAGCTTTATATATAGATGTTCTATTTGTGACGTCAGAACATCGTGGTCAAGATTTAGGTAGTCGACTATTAAAAAAGATTGAAAATGAGGCTGAGGCCATTGGCGCTACATTATCTCATCTAGATACTTTCGATTTTCAAGCTAAGGACTTTTATGTAAAACATGGTTATGAGGTGTTTGGAATCTTAGAAAATAGTCCTAAAACCGGACATAAACGCTATTATTTAAAGAAAAAATTGTAGGACAAAAATGGATTTGAAGTAATCTCATTATTTAGAGATTTAAATAAAACTCTTTTTACTGAGGTAAGCAAAGATATCATCGTTATTGATAAATTAAAGTAACAGAGAAATAATAACTTTTATCTTTGAATAGCTATAACTCCAGTAAAAACCCCCTCATCTACTCTTACCCATTTATTTATTTTCTTATCCGACATTTGAGTACCCGGATAGTATCTACACGTACTTTATTAACTTGTAAGGATCCGTTAGGTTTATTGATAACTTGTAATAATTAATTCTACTTAACATAAAATCTGCACATGGTTTTACAAACGCATTGATATCTCCCCAATATTCATCTTCTAAGCCACTAGCTATAGATTTGGCTCTGTTCATTACGGGTTGGTATATTTTAGGTAAACGATTTGTAACCCAATTGGCTGCATCAGGTTTAGATCTAATCTCACTCGTTTCAAGCGTGCTCCAGATTCGCGCTAGGGTAAGCAAAACATTTCGAGTATCATGTTCAAGATCAGCTGATAGTCTGTCAAGGTCATCGAGCATTGCTTTGATAAAGTCACTATATGGAACAGGAGCCAATAATTCTTCTGGCTTTGATCCTAGCAATGTATGACTCTTCAATAAAACTTGAGTGATAATCAGAGCAAGATCAGGCATTTCACAATTAGGCAATGGCTTTAAAATTTCCATTTCAAATGATTGACGCAGCCAGTCACCATATTGAAAATCGAAAAGAGGAGGATAATGCCACGGATTGATTGCTGACCTGTCCACAATAGTCATTTCAATAGGTGGCTTGGTATCTTTCATATAAATGCCAGATATTTGAAGCAGATGGGTAATCAACTCTATTTTTTCTGCTGTAGTTGTCGCACGATTTGTGATAACTAATAAGTCAATGTCACTGTATTTTTGTAAACCACCTACAAGGAAAGAACCATAAAGATAAACGCCTAAAAGATCTGTACTTAAAACCTCGGTTAGTAGATCAAGGCATTCACTCAGTTGTTGTTTTATAACGAGGGAATTTGGCTCTAAAGTCATTTCTATTATGTCTATTCAGTTATAAATTGGTTAATTTTAGCTATTATAGAATCCATCTCTAGTTTATCTTGATTATAATCATAAGTTTGATCTATAGAAAATTTAGAAACAAAAATATTTAAATCTTTCTTTGGATCACTTTTTACAAATCTATTA
>CANDYO010000197.1 GCA_947424995.1 Rickettsiales bacterium
AAGCGTTGTTAAGGCTAAGAGGGTTAAAGGCAAAGATTTATGATCAAGAAATATTAGTTCAGGAGCCAAATAGAAAAGTTAAGGATATCGCTAAGGCTTTAGGAATCATAATGCCCACATCGCTGGGAGTTTAGGTTTACGCTTATTTAATAAACAAAATCCTAATTACTTTGTTCAACGTTATACCAAAATGAATGCTATGGGCCTTATTGGTAAAGAGCAAAGATGGGTACTTGGCTTAGGCGAGCTTGACCGCACTCAAATGAGTTATGTTCAAAAAAAACTACTACTAGTAGAGCCGTTGCCAACAGTTGGTGGTTCAGGTGGACGCATCCATCAACAAATAATAACTAAAAGGCCTTCCAAACCTGTTACTCGATATTTTATTAAACCAGAAGATGATTCAGATAATTCACCAATTCCAAAAGAAATTTGGGGGGCAAGGTTATATGCTTTTTTCGCTGGTCCGCGTGGAACAAAAATGGCTAAGACTCGATTGGTTAGCCGACTAGGTGATATTGCCTCTGATGATCTTCATCTTGGTTCTCGTTGGCTAGATCATTTTGAAAGTTATTATACTTCAGATCACGACCCTCTTATGTTAAGTATAAAAGATGATAAAGTAATAGCTTCTCAAGATGGCAAAAATTATACTATTAAAGGTTTTATTGCCATGTTGGTAGTGGCTAGATTTATTGAAGATTTTGATTGTCTGGGATGGGGAAGCAATGCTGGTTTCATTAACGATGCGAGATCATTACCAAATGGAGATGTTGCTTATCAAAATGCTAAAATTGACCCTGCTCAAGCACTAGATTTTGAGCATCTAAGTATGCCGGTGATATTTCATCTGCAACAAAAAATAATGAATAAACATTTTCATACCCATCTCCCCATAGCTTTTATTGATCCTCACAATATGAAGTTGCGTTCTAATTTAGGCAGCATAAATTCTCTTGAGCATTTCTATCCTCAATTTGATACCAGAGATTTATTGCTAGGATCAATGACCTATAGAGAAATTTCTGAACATCCTAAGCTATATCATGAAATGGCTAAGACCATTGAATCTATTGTTAATGGACGAGATGAAGATCTATTGATGCTACTTCATCATAATATGCCGAGCTTTGTTAATGGAAGAGATCTTGCTGAGACCCAACAAGTGTTATTTGATCAGCTAGTAAAACGCAAAAAATTTATGGGAGAATTATATGCTCAAGAAGTCGAATATGTCAGATTGCATCGTGAATTAAAACAAGCTGGGCATGCTATAAGCTTTGCCGATATGAAACAATATGCTGCTAGAATAGTTGAAGATTCTAGGGGAGATAGAGCGCCGATTATTGACTTATTAAATAGAGAAACTATGGTGGATGCTCCTATTGTTAATGAGTTACTGGTAACTGCAGCAAGCGTTGGTAACATAGGTTTGGTTAGAATATTACTTACATATCCACATGATATTTATGCTTTTTCCTATAAAACAGCATCAGGGCGCATACAAGATCCTCTAGAGGCTGCCATGAGTGCCAATAATCCTAGATTAGTAGAGATTATACTGCAGCAACCTGGCTTTACTCCTGCTCAAGTAGCAACTTATATCTCTAAGCTTACTACAACAAACTCTGAAATATCAGCTCTGCTACATCGACATAGTGTACCTCCATCCGTAAGTTCTCATATATCTTCTGATTCGTTGGCTTATAGCTCCGGTGATAATTCTCCAAATAGGCCTCAGCAAACTTGGGTAGATCGAACATCACCTAAACCTAAGGGTGATTCTAAAGAAATGTCAGTCTAATAAGATCGTTGTTATGCCAATTCCCAGGTTATCCCTGTATGTGTTCACCTTTTCGGTTACAAGGTTAGCAATAAAGAAGTTACTCGTCATCCTTGTAAAAGTTCACTAACTCGGTTACGGATTCGGCGTCATCCCTGACGAAGTAAAACTAGTCTTTGTCTAGTTTTACGAGATCTTAGGATCTCGTGAGGAAGAAAACTCCTGAGATCCCCGGTCTTAGCTCATGCTTCCAGCATAGCTTGCCAGGGATGACGCGTAGCTTATTTATTGCTAACCTTGTAACCGAAAAGATGAACACATACAATCCTCGGGACCAAGCTTTGCTTGGGTCACTGGGGACCCATTCTAAATCAAGCACTTGAGGTGATTATGGATCCCCCGAAGCTAGGCGTTGCTTGAGCTTAGGAGGATGACGACCTTGTGTGGCTTTAGTACAATACTTAGCTTATGCGAGCAGTCTCTTTAATTCATTTCTGCTGGTTCAAGAGCGATAGAGCCATCTTCTTTTTTGACTATTTTATCGATCTTTAGTTTTGCTTCGCTTAATTTTTTCTCACAATATTCACGCAGAGCATTGCCATATTCGTAGTCGTTAATTGCATTCTCTAGAGTTTCTTTACCGCTTTCTAATTTCATTACAATTTTTTCTAATTCAGCTAAAGCCTCTTCAAAGCTCATTTTACTTATTACTTCATTATAATTTTCCATATTAGATCTCTTGCATAAATTAAGTTAAATCGATATTATATAGTAATAATAGGAGAGATTATATGCAAGCATGTATTTATCAACCAACAAAAACCACTATGCAATCTGGAACAGCTAATAGTAAAAATTGGTTATTAGAATTTATCCATGACGGTAGTAGGTTTATTGAGCCTATTATGGGCTGGACCGCATCTAAAGATATGCTCCGAGAAGTAAAAATTAAATTTCCAAGCAAAGAAGCAGCAATTGCTTTTGCGGAAGAAAATAAATTTTCTTATGAAGTTATTGAACCACAACAAGGAAAATTTATTAAACGCACTTATGCAGATAATTTTAAATAATGATTGATGGGTTTTTAATCAACGCAATAATTGGTGGACTTGGCATTGCTATAATAGCTGGTATATTGGGCTCTTTTGTGCTTTGGCAAAATATGGCTTATTTTGGCGATGCATTATCTCATTCTGCCTTGCTTGGAGTAACAATTGGCGTATTGCTTGATCTAAACTTGTCTTTGGCTGTAGCGTTAATTGCCATAGTTTTTGCTTTTTGCTTTAATAATAACAAGATTCGTTATTCAAACGATACTACTTTAGGTATTTTATCTTATAGCGCTTTATCTCTAGCAATTATTATCAGTTCTTATAATCGAATTAAAATGGACCTTATGGGATATCTTTTTGGTGATATCTTAGCTATTAATCTAAATGACCTTTGTTGCTTGTCTTTCTGTGTTATCTTCATTTCATTATGGGTCTATTATAATTGGTCAAAGCTTGTTTTATTAAGCGTTAGCCCGGAACTTCTCCAGGCGGAAGGAGTAAATATTAATCGACTTAAACTTAGCTTTACCTTAATTCTAGCTCTATTTGTAGCTGTTGCTTTTAAAATTGTAGGTATTTTACTAATTACAGCTATGCTAATTATTCCAGCAGCTAGCGCTTTAAGTATTAGCCGTACTCCTTTGCAGATGGTTCTCTATTCTATTATCATTGGAATAATCGGAGTTATTATTGGAATGGTAGCTGCAATCTTCTTCGATCTTCCCACTGGTCCATCAATTATTTTATCTTCATCTAGCTGTTTATTAGCAACTAATATTACTCGCTTAATTAGGCTGTAGCGCAATTTTTAATAGAAAAATATTTGCATCCTGATACTAGTTTTGTTAGTCTTATACTAGAGACATCATTGATAGG
>CANDYO010000198.1 GCA_947424995.1 Rickettsiales bacterium
AGCCGCTTGTAATACTGGATAGCTAAACAAACCTAGTGAAGCCCTTGCTTTATCTGATCCAGCTTTATCTTTAAACTGAGTCATTCTCTCTAACCACCCCATGGAAGTCATACAAGACAAAATCCAGCCAAGTTCAGCATGTTGGGCTACACTTGATTGCGCAAACAAAATAGATTCTTTTGGATCAATCCCTGAAGCTATATAAGTTGCAGCAGTAGCAATTACATTGCTCCTTAAGTTTATAGGATCTTGCGGCACTGTAATAGTATGTAGATCAGCTAAAAAGAAGAAGCATTGATGCTTTGCTTGCAGTGGCACCCAATTGGTAATAGCACCAAGATAGTTACCCAAATGCATAGTACCACTTGGTTGGATTCCAGAAACAACACGAGTTTTCATAAAAATGCCATTAAAATAAGAGGTTACGCGTCATCCCTGGCAAGTTGCTGAAAGCAGCGCGACCGGGGATCTCATGAGTATATAAACTTCTGAAGATCCTATGGTCTCGTAAAAACTAAGCAATGCCTAGTTTTTTCTCGTCATGGATGACGTAAATGCTTAACCTATTGGGTTTTGAACCATAGTAGCAACCGCTATAGTGAAAGACTCACTATAAATCCGATATATATCTTCAGTGGTCATTTTTTGATCATTATGACGATTATTTTCTATAATCATATCAGTCAATGCCAAAGCGCTAGTTGCGGCAGTGTCTACAAATGATGAAACTGCATCACCATCTAAATCATCCATAAAATCTTCTTCACCTAAGTCATCAAAATCTATTTCTTCAAATTCGTCCATAATAAAATACCTATTTTTAATAATTAATTGAAGCTATTTAATACCATCTCTTGCGTCATCCCTGACGAGGACGAAGTCCTAGATCGGGGATATCATAAGGATAAAACTCTTGAGATCCCCAGTTGCACTACTTTGTGGTTTGCCAGGGATAATGAGCTAAGAACTTATTCAGCTAATAGAGACTTGGTACAAGCTCAGTTTCATTATTGGGAAAACGTCAGCTAATGCAAGAACTTTCTCTCTCTAAAACTTGTTTAATTAAAGGGATAGTAGGAGAATGTTTTAACATCTTGCTTGATTGATCAAGCTCATCAATAAATTGAAGCAGTTTACTAAAAGAACGATCTACCCTTGGGATAATATAATCTATAGCCGCTGGAGAAACTTTTAACTGTCGATCAGATAAATGCTTAAGTAGTACCGCTCTGAGTAATTCTTGGTCTGGAACAGTTATAGATATTGATGGAATCGCAAGAATCCTTGAACGTAAATCAGCTAGCTTAAAAGGGAGCTTTACTGGCGCCACACTCGAAGTAAGTAATAAATATTGCCCATTTTCTTGGGCAAGATTGATTAAATGCAATAAATATTCCTGTTTCAAATTATCTATATCTTCTAAAATTAAAGCTTTATCATCTGAATATGAACCAGGCGATAATATCCTAGCACAAGATAAACTTTGCCAAATATGAACAAGATGCGTTTTTCCACTACCAAATTCACCATAAAGAAGAAGAATTTTAGCATAAATAGAATCACCCCAATTTGGCCATTGGCACAAATACTCAAAGGCTTGATTGTTAGCTTGGCTTACAAAAAAATCATCAGGAAGATATTCTGCTTTGATGGGAAATTTTAAAAATAATTGCTGCAAGACACATTACCTTTTTTTTGCATCTTTATACAAACAGCTCGCTAAATATATTTTTAACAAACTACGAACTACCACTCCTATTATAGCAGCAATAGGTATAGCAAAAAACATGCCCCAAAAACCAAACAATGCTCCGCCAGCCATCAATGAAAAGATTACCCACACTGGATGAAGGCCTACTTTTTCTCCAATTAACTTTGGAGTAATAACAAAACTCTCCAATAAATGGCCTATAAGAATAATTGTTAAAGTAATGTAAAGATACTTTAATTCAGCGAACTGTAATAGAGTCACTATAACGCATATTGAACCACTGATAATAAAACCTAAATATGGAATAATCGATAAAAGCCCAGAAATAATTCCAATTAAAAGAGCATACTTTAAACCAAGTATACTAAGGCTAAGCACATAGAATAGCGACAAAACAAAACAAACACTAATCTGTCCCCGGATATATGCAGATAATACTAAACCAATCTGGTTTAGCTGATCTAAAACCATCTCTTTATGCTCCATAGGCAAAAACTTTTTTATTGTTTTTACCACTAAAGACCAATCACGTAATAAATAAAATACTAAAATTGGAGTAAAAAATATCAAACCAATAATATTTAGAACTGCAAGACTAGAGTCAAAAATATTGTTAATGATCACAATAACATACTCAAAAAATTTACTCGATGAATCCGATAATTGACTATGAATTTTATCAGCTAATTCTGGATCGATAGTATCAAGATACAGTTTGATCTTATCCAAGATATTGTTAGATACATAATTTTCATATTCCGGTATTGCTAAAATAAATTGCCTTATTTGCTCGAATAAAGACGGTACCAAATTTAGTATACTTATTGCAACTACTAGAAAAAACATTCCTACAATAATGCTAACCGTCCAACTTCTTCTAATACCATATTTTTCTAATTTAAGGGTAAGCGGATCAAGAAAATAAGCTATGATTATACTAGCTACGAATGGCGTAAGGATAGCGCTCACTTCATAAAGTAAAAAAATAACCAGCGCTAGAAAAAATAACCAAAAAATAGGCTTAATGTTCTGCATAAGCCTCTTCTTTTACTAAAAGAAAATGATTTTTACCTTGGTCTTGTAAAAACAAATTATATTTTTTAAGCACCTCTTCTAGATCTTCAAGAGCTATATTTGCCGTAATAGTAAAATGATAGTTGTTAGCAGTTATTTGCTTTAAATTAATATTACTTATATACCTGATTCCGGTTAGAATTTGCTCTAAATCGATCCAATCAGAAAGTTTTACTATTTTATAATCAACTATAATAGTATATGGATCTACAATTACTAAATCACCAGGAACTTTAAGAGAAGCATTCTGACCAGAATTGAAACTAAATTGCTCCACCTCATCAATTGATTTATTCAATAAAACAGACAGATCACTACCTTCTAAATTAGGAAAATTATGCTGCTGCCAAGAATGATGATACTTATTGATATAGTCTACTTGTAATGACAGGTGATGTATTGAATCCTGCGATTGATCTACTACCCGATATATGGCAAGATTATTGACATTATATTTATCGAATAAGGGCGCTAAATCAATTAAATTTCTCTTAAGAATCTCTCGATTTAATACAGCTAGGTCCTCTAAATCACCTATTGGTAAGATAAATTTTGAATTAGCTTTAGCCTGCAATGATTTGTTCCATGAATCCGACCAAATATTTTCATCGCCTAATCCATAATATCGGTCTTCTTGTTCTAAGATTGGCACTATTAAAGTTACCATATTTGAAGCGACTGCAGGAACCGTTTGAACAGTTAAAGGAACTTCTATAGCTTCTGCAGCTATTGGCTCTTCTGTTATTTTATTTTTTTTAGGCGCCTCAGTAAAGACAGCTCCCAAACTACTCATCAATTTATTAACGCCTTCTCGATTAAATTTCACCCTAAGCTTAGCAAAGTAGTTAGTTGCAGAGCGCTTTTCTTCTGATAATTCAAATCCCTCAACCGTATCAAGAATT
>CANDYO010000199.1 GCA_947424995.1 Rickettsiales bacterium
CTGAGATGCCAGATTCTGCTTGCTTCAAAATCTGCATAATCTGACTGTCGGTAAATCTTGATATCTTCATGTAAAAATTCCTTAATTCATAATAAGAAAATTCTACTTATAAATGCAATCTTTTTCTGGGGGGATTACCATTTACCTCAAAGTTTGCAAAGTTCTTGGGACATGTTTTTTTGATTATGCTCACCTTACACTTTTGGGCGGAGATGAATGACCCTTATGGAGGTGTGGAAGAACATGTCAAAGTTGCTAACACGGCTTGGATTATTAGTGTTTGTGTGTTTTATTTGGATAGGCTGGTTATGTCTCAATACAAAACCAAAATAGAGCCGCTTTAAGGGGGTTGCGATGCGTCAGTTATTTTTAGTCATGCTTTTGACATTAGTCAGCACAAGTGCTATTGCTGATTGGACTAAGGTTGGAGTTAATGTAAACGCTGACTTATATGTTGACTTTTCTACCATCAAAAGAACAGGAAATACAGTCAAAGCTTGGAGTATGAATGATTACAAAAAAATCCAAGACGGTGAGAAAGACAAATACCTATCTGAAGTTGCTCAGAATAAATATGACTGCAAAGAGGAAACAGCTACATTATTAGCATTGATTATACACTCTGAGAACATGGCTCAAGGACATGTCGTTTACAGTAATCTAAATGTTCATGGTGAAGCTGCCCCAATCCCCCCAAATAGCTCTGGAAGAATTTTGTGGAAAAGAGCGTGCGGTAAATAGTATGAAAATAATTATTGTGATGGCTTTATTATCATTTCTTATTGTTGGATGCTCCTCAGAAGAAAGAGCGTTTAAGGAATGTAAATTTGAACTTGTTAAAGTTACAGCAATAAAGGGTGGCAATCTAGATAAAGATACTGATTGGAATAGAGTTATGTCTAGAGCATTTTATCAAGAGTGCATGGAATCTAAAGGCTACTCTTTATCTTCAGAACGATTTAACAAAATAAAATAGATTAATGGTTATGCAGACGGTACAAAGCAAGTGTTTCAAAGCGAGAAAAAGTTAAAGTTTAACAATATGGTTAATTGAATGTAATGAATTTACTAAAATATTGGTTACTGCTTTTTTAGTTTTATTAAGAGAGATTTAATATGAAAAAACTACTGTTAGTCTTATGTTTGTTATTTAGCCTTAGTCCACTTCAATCCTTAGCGCTTGAACAATTTAATACCGAGCATGCTGCTCAAAAACATTGCCCTAGCGATATTGTTGTGTGGGTAAACCTACCTACTGGGATATTTCACTTCAAAGGTCAGCGGTGGTATGGCATAACTAAAAAAGGCGCTTATGTATGTAAGCAGGAAGCAGTTAAAGAAGGTGATAGACCTTCAAGGAATGGACAATGAAAAAATTAATCTTAGCCCTAACACTTTTAGCAGTTAGCTCAAGCGCTATGGCGGAA
This sequence comes from Rickettsiales bacterium, assembly GCA_947424995.1. Taxonomy (GTDB): domain Bacteria; phylum Pseudomonadota; class Alphaproteobacteria; order Rickettsiales; family CANDYO01; genus CANDYO01. The sequence continues at coordinate 1,428 of CANDYO010000199.1, forward strand.
TGGACAGCAGTTTATGGAGATGGAAATTCAACTTCCTACGTAGACCCTGCTTTAATTAGCAAAAAAGGCGATATAGCATCACTAACTTCACTCGGTGACTTCACAGAATATTCAAGATTTATGAGCATAAAATTTGCATCTGTAAAAACTCAACGTGAGTTTGACTGCAAAAACAAAAAATACAGAATAATTGGCTATACAACTTTTGCGGGTCATATGGGCAAAGGGAATATAGTTTCTCAAAACACAGACTCTTCATCATACTGGTCTGGAGAAGTTAAGGCATATAGCGAAAGTAAGGATTTATTAGACATTGCGTGTGCAACTAAAAAAATTAATGAACTGGCTTGGAGTAGTAATAAGGCAAATGAAAATGCCATTATTGATGCTCAAATTTTAAAGGCAATAAGACTGCTTGGAGAGATAACTGATAAAAAATTAATGCCCTTGGATTTTGAGCTTTTAATCAGAGGGACTGATATTACTATTATGTCTGGTAAGTTACTTTATGATTCTAATGATAATGATGCTGAAAGAGAATCGCTCATAGCTAGCAAAGCTAGATATGACTATTTAAAGAGTTCAGCACAGGAGACCAAAAAGCAGATTTCATATTTACTCCGTTTTTTGACCACTAGGTTGAAAATGAAAAGTCACTCAGATAAAGTGCATATTGCATCTTTTTTACAAAGTGACTCTTATGAAGTTTTAGGAGCTATTGACGACTTATTAAAACAATCATCTCAACTTAATAAATCTTTATTAATCCCTGACGTTCAATCTGACACAAAATATCTAACTTTTGTTAGCGATTATAAATCTGCTTTGATGGAGATTAACGGCGCAATCATTTCTAACCCTAGAGCTTTTAAGCCTTAGTTTGCGCTTATCACAAAACCCTAACCATATTTTTATAACTTACGGTAAAAATTAAATAATAATGCGCTGGTTATTACTCCTAATACTACTATTAAGCTTCACGGCTGAAGCTAAGCAACAAAGAAGCTACAAAGCTAAACTAGAGTTTAAGCAACAACATCCTTGTCCTGCTAATGGAGCAACCAAAGGGCGCTGTGAAGGTTACATCATTGACCACATTATTCCACTAGCTTGTGGTGGCGCAGACAGCCCTGAGAACATGCAATGGCAGACCGAAGAAGAATCCAAGGCTAAAGATAGGTGGGAACGAGCAGATTGTGAAATGTATAAAAGCGAAGCGCCATAAAATAATGCCTATTAAGCGAGAGTTAATATGAATAAAATATCACTATTTAATAAAATAAAAACAATTGGATACAGAAAAATATTAACTATATCAATAATAATATTTCTTATCGGATTTAGCCTATTTAATTATCACTCAACAACATATTACAGTTGCAAAGTTGAATTGAATGATAGTAAGAATGATAGTGATTGGTACAGAGTAACTGTATCTGTGAAAAAGTATTTAGGTGGTCGCTATGCGTTAAATCAGTATAAATTATCTCAATGTGGCTTTATTGCAGCAGAGGATTTGTTTAATCGAGACAATGTGTATTGTAGCAACTTTGAAGAAGATGAAAAAAAGCGTGAGAGCTTGGAGTTTGATGTTGTAAATGGGCGTATAAATGGGTTGCAAGATAGGGCATATGGAAGTTTTTCTAGCTATCCAAATATTTCTTTTGATGCACAGGAATGCAAGAAAATTAATCGGTCAGTTGATTAAATTATTTTCTTAAGTATTGCAATTTTATAATCAAACTAATTCCACCGCAGCACGTTTCATATCACTTGTAACATCAAATACAGCGCATTGTAGTCTGCGCTTATCTGTTCCCATTATTGGTTATTACTTTCCTTATTGAGGCTGGCAGAGGTGCTTAAAGTCAGTATTGAGGCGCTAGTAAAAATCTAATCTCTAATGTAACTTTTTTAAATTGGCAATACGATTTATTGGCAGATTCTAATTTATAGTTTTTTGTGGTTATGGGGATGCAGTAAATACAAACGGGAATGGCTAAACATACCCCCCCCCACATACCTCTTGCGTGGTCCAGGTGTAGTCTCAATTGAATTTTTAATGGGCAAGAAAAAGCCCCGCATCGCTGCAGGGCTCTAAATATTTGGCTCCTCGACCTGGGCTCGAACCAGGGACACACGGATTAACAGTCCGTTGCTCTACCGACTGAGCTATCGAGGAATCGGTGAAGGCGTGATATTAAGGTTTAAGCATCTTTTGGTCAATAACTAAAACGCTTAA
>CANDYO010000200.1 GCA_947424995.1 Rickettsiales bacterium
CAGTTGTTGCATTTATAAAAGCTGGCGCAAGTACCACAGCTCTAGACAACAAAGGGCGTACTCCGCTCATGTTAGCGGCTCTCCATGGCGAAATGAAAACAGTTGTTGCATTTATAAAAGCTGGCGCAAGTACCACAGTTCTAGACAAAGAAGGGAATAATCTTTTCCATATAGCCTGCTTTTCTAGCTCACCAGCATTAATTGATAAATTAATTGAGTTAAATATAGCAAAAACAATAGATATAGAAGCTAGGGATGCAAATGGGCGTACTCCGCTCATGTTAGCGGCTCTCTATGGCAAAATGGAAGCAGTTGTTGCATTTATAAAAGCTGGCGCAAGTACCACATTTCTAGACAACACAGGGCATAATCTTTTCCATATAGCCTGCTTTTCTGGCTCACCAGCATTAATTGATAAATTAATTGAGTTAAAGATAGCAGGAACAATAGATATAGATATAGAAGCTAAAAATGAAGCTGGATATACTCCGCTTATGGCGCTTGCGGCAATCCGCGACGAGGAAGAAGCAGCTATCGCACTGATAAAAGCTGGAGCAAATACAGAAGTTCGCAACAAGAATGGACGTACTGCCCTTCATCTTTGTTGTGTATCTAAATTAAAATCACCAGCATTCATTCATAAAGCAATTAAATTAAAGATAGCAGGAACAATAGATATAGATATAGAAGCTAAAGATATAAATGGAGACACTCCACTCATGTTAGCAGCACTGATTGGTAAGGTAGAAGTGGCTATCGCACTTATAGAAGCTGGAGCAAACACAAAAGTTCGAAATGAAAAAGGAAATACCCTTTTTCATTTGGCTGCCCATAATAGCTCACCAGCATTAATTGATAAATTAATTGAATTAAAGACAGCAAGAATAATAACTATAGATATAGATGCTAAAAATGGACGTGGAAATACTCCACTCATGATTGCGGCGTACCTTGGCAAGGTAAAAGTAGTTATTGCACTCATGCAAGCAGGAGCAAACATAAAAGTTGAAAACTATGAAAAATATAATCTTCTACACAAAGCTGCCACTGCTGACACAGTAGAATTATTTAAGTTATTGAGAGACAAAGAGTTAAATACAGAAACTAAAAATAACGATGGAGAGACTCCACTCGCGGCGGCAGCTTTGAATAATAAACAAAACTCAGTTAATGAATTGATAAAATTGGGAGCCAATCCATACGCTGAATATAAGGAAAAAAATTTAATCAATGGTTTTCCTCAATTATTTAGTTACGAGATACTGCAATCTATTTTTAAAGAGGCCATCACTGAAAATGACTTCGTTGCTTTAATTAACCTATGTCAACATCAATTCTTTATAGAAAGCTTATCAGCTGATAATCAATTTAGAGATTTTTATTCAAAATATACAGAAATAGTTTTGAATAATGGCGTACCTCTAGACCTTTCAATCAAAAAAGATAAAGCTAAAATATCATTAGAGCTTCAGGCGGTTATAACTAAAAAGCTTGATGCAGTTTTTAATACAGCTATGGCATCGGATAGCACAGAAACAGAGTTTATCAGAGTTTTTTTTAACAAAGAAGGCAAAGCAAGCATTAGTAAAAGTTTCTTTAACACAGAAAATATATTAACCTCAATAAGTGAATTTTTACCTTTATCACAAAGCCTTGAGAATTTAACTGCTCTAAAACAAGACATATCTCATCAAAGAGTTTATCACTCAGTTAAAGAACAACTTGGCCCTATATATAAATCTATACCATTATCTATACCTTCTCATAAAGAAGGAATATTTGATATTATTACTAAAAATCCGATTGTAAAAGAATTAATCACTGACCCTAAGAAATTTAAAGAAAAAATCGTTCAAAAAGCAACAGATATATTACATGACTTACGCAAACAGCCTTTTGTTATTAAGGAGTTTTATTTAAATGAAGAAAAAGCTCAATTAATAAAATTATTATACATGAAAGTCATAGCCGAAGAATTAAAGATTAAAATTATTTATCAATCAACGGACTATGTTGAGAAATATGGAAAATTTGTATTTTTTCATAGCACAGTAGCAAGCTCTTTGACAATGAAAATTTACGAAACTACAGCACAAAATAATAACAAAAATGAATATCTGGTTTCCATTGAAAATATAGCTCAACCTCCTACCGATTTTACCAATATAGTGGGAACTAAGCGTAGCTCTACAGACGATCAATCAGAATTTACTAAAAAAGCGAAAACAGAACAAAACTTTGACGTAGAAGTAACCGTTCCAAGCTCGCTTAAGAATATTTTAAATCCTTTTATCGGTAACAATCTGGTCCAAAGTGAAAAATCTTTAAGCTTTCTTATGCCCTTGCTTACTATAAATTTCTTAGGAGAGGCTTATAGCCACAAAAAATTGGATAATCCTAATTCAGACAACAAAGCTAACAATAATTACCTCACTAATACAAAAATTTTACTAGAAGAGCTCAAGGATAATTTCGATCTCAATAAATTTGATTCTGCGATTAGCCGAACTAATCTTGCCCTTAATATATTAAATACTGGAGTTAACATCGCCAGATGGGTTCATGAGCCTAATAATTTAAAGAATTCCGGCAAACTACTGCTTGATTTCAGTTATTCTTTGTATTCTGCGGCGAATAAATATCTTCCAATTATTGGCATGACAGCCGCTGCTCATCAGTTATATCAGAAAGAATATTTTAAAGCTTTTGAACAAGCGGCAAAGACAACTTTTTATGCAGCCGGGCCTACAATTATTGGACTGGATATGCCTTATCTTAGCTTGACTTATAAAATTATATTGACAGCTTACAATGGACACGCGGTTCTGACGAATGTGTATTCATTTTATCAAGAATATGCCAGTTATGATTTTAACGCGAAGTCAACCAGCGCATATAACAAACTTGTTCAATATGTGGCTAATTCGCCGTTATCACAAGTTTTTGATTTTAAAAACATTGACACAATGTCTGCAAATAAAGATATTGATCTTCAGTTGCGTTTATGCTCTTCAGATCAGAGCGACCTGCCAATATATAGCTATATAGACAATCAAAATATTTTTAATAACACTCCAAAATATCATGATAGCAGTGATGCAGAAGAGATCGTAATAGGAAAGGATGACAGTGATTATATTAATTTATACTACATGCATAAAAACTAATAAATACCGATGGCGCTGTTTTAGACCCTGTTGTGAGGTGACTTATATGCTATAACGAGATCGTAAAACATCAATTTTTCTCGAATACTTAACGTTCACTTCAGCTAAATCAATGAATTGAGCCAATAGGCCTAATAATTCATTTGGCCTGAATCATACACTTTGCTTAAGCTGAGATGTCTTGTGCCCTAGGCATGACAACCTTACTTGCTAAATCATTTTGCAAGCCCTCCCCTATCGCATCGATCTAAACTTACCAGAAACTTTATTCGATTATCAAAATTAACCCGCTTAATTAATTTTAATTAATAATCACCTTTACTTAAATCACTACAAAAACTAGTTAAATATTTGAAAAATTAACCTTTACTTAATAATTGTCCGCTATTATTTAATTAAGTTGATCCCTTAAACTTTAAATACCAAAAAGGAGGTCGTGATGTTTAAAAGAAGAAAAAGCACAAACGATGAATTACGAGCAGTC
>CANDYO010000201.1 GCA_947424995.1 Rickettsiales bacterium
TAATGTCATAGCCTAGTTTCTTAGTCTCTATAGCTAATTCATTACGAAACACTTGACCAAAAATTTTATTGTTTTGCAGAATCTTATCAAATGAAATACTTCTAAATTTGTTATCCTGACATTTTGCAGCGTTAGCTAAAAAACAATGAACATGAGCCTGCGGCTCTAAATTCCTATTAGTAGTATGGATAAAAGTTGCGAATGCTAGCTTATTAATTGGCTCCTTATCAACGCCGTTATGTCCTTTGCGAGCCACTACGTAACCTTTTTCTTCAATATATTTAAGCGTATTGGTAACAGACTTGCGTAAAGCTGTTTCCATCGCTTGTTTTTCTTCAGATTTTGAATAAACTAGCATTTGAATAGAAAAGCTTTTTGGTGCAGAGAAAGTTAGATCAACTCCAGGACAATGCTCCAAACCATCTTTTGTTTTTCTAGCTAATATTTGTCCATTAGGCATTACACCTTTGAGCAAGTCGCTAAAACTTTGATCTGATTTAGCAACAAAATTTCCAGTTAACCCTAAATCTTTAGCGCCTTCACCAAACCAAATGCCTTCTCCTTCACTTCCATAATAATCACCATGGGAGTAATAACTGGTAGCAGCGCCGGAACTCTTAAATACGCGTGTTGATAACATAGATTTTTCTCTTTATTTTTTTCTTTGCTTTTTTCTTTTTAAATTTATTTATTATGTGTCATTATTCATATATCCATAGATGTAGCTTGTTGCTCAGCTTTTACCATATCCGTAGAATTTGGACTTTCTTCAAGTAATTCTTCTGATTCAATTGTTTTAAGATTAAGTTGCTTACTTTCAAGCTTAATATTTGCAAGTATTGCCTCTATTTCTCTTCTTCGTTGTTCACCGATTTCTAATTCTTTTCTGAGTAACTCTAACAATTCAGTATTTTCAAGATAACCATCGGCAATTTTCTTAAAACTACAATCAGCAAACTTAAATTTTGCTGGTTCAAATCCAGCAAAACTGATAAAACCTTCACCAGTTTTTAGCATCATTAATTCTGATGGCAGCACAACTCGTCGAATAACTTTCTGGCGATTAACTTGAATTCCATCTCTCATCTCATGAGCGCCATAAGATAGACCTTCATGCCATTCTTCAATTTCTCCTTCACCTAAGCTTTGAGAACAATATTCAGCGGTTTCTTTACCAGCAATATTCATATAGACTTTGGTTTTACAGTTATTAGCAATAGCTCTTGCAGTATTTTCTGAATAAATTTTACTTAAACTACTCATATCTTGACTCCCAAGAACAAAGCACCCACCATAGCTTCTTGTCATTGCCAAACCATCTTTTAAACTTGGAATTGATTGCTCAAAATAGGGTATTTCATCCAAAATAAACCATTGCTTTGGAATATTACTCATTTCAGATAAAGATCTAATTGCATTTATAGCAATATCAACTTGAGCAGTTATAAGTGGATTGATATCTTCTTTAACATCAGCTCTTGAACTAATAAAAAGAAAGTTATTTTGAGTTTGATCATTAACCCAATCAGTAATAGAGAAGCAATTTTCACTTTTTTGATAGAGCTTTAATGGTCTCAAGTAAGTACTTAAAACCATTAGCACTGACAAAGCTGCTTTTTCAATATCTGAATTGATAATTTTTGAAGCAGCCGTTTTCTCAAGTAGCTTTGTTAATGTAGCTATGTCATTTTTAAGAATTTTATCTGCGAATTCAGCCATAGATAAATTCTCAGTGGTGTATAAATTGGCAAGTTCCGCAAAAACACCTCTAGCAGCATCAATCCATATTGGATCGTTTTTTGATTCTTTAGGTAGCAGTGACTTTGCAATGGTTGAAAAACCTTTAAGCGGGTTAGTTTCTTTAAAAATAGACCAGTTCCTTCCTCTTACATCTAAAGGGTTTAAAATAATATCGCCGCGCTCTGGTCTATAAAAATGTTCAATATAATCACCTTTTACATCAACAATAATTGCTTTTTGTTGTCTTTTATGTAGCTGAAACACTAGATGTTGAATAATTTTAGTCTTACCAGCTCCAGTTGAACCTAAGATCATCGTATGTGATTGTTCTCCAGCCGACCATGATTCTTTCCTGCCTGTAATAGGGTACGCACAATCTGCGATTTCAAAAGGCTTATAATTTTTGAAAATTTTATTATGCTTTTTAATCATCTTTTTTAAAAGACTCTCATTAATTAAAAAAATTCCTCTGATATTTAAATTGGCCTTTAAAACTCTTCCCTTAAACCAAAAATAAAATAACACTCCACCAATAAGTAAAATATGCAGAACTCCAGCCACAATAAAGCTTTTATATAAAACTAATTCAAATTTATCTAGTGTAGCTCTCACATATGAATCAGCATTAAAATGCTGTATAGATACCTTTTTAATTGCGCCATATTTATTTGAACCGTATTTATATGGATAAGTTATTTGATAGTTTGGATTAAAAGCTCCAATAACTTGCTTTTTAACAAATGCAAAGCCTACTTTCCATTCATTGGCAGAAATATTATGATAATAGCTACTAATTATTGATAAACAAATTATTGCAATACTCATCCTAAACAGTACTTTTCCAACTTGCATAAGCATCCGATATTTATGCAGACTAACCTGCCCACCACGAATTAGATCACTCATGGTTATTTTCCATAACCTTATAACCTTGTTTCTCTCTTTGCTCTCGTGCATATTCCAATGATTTTTTCTCTAAAGCCATAATTTCATGTTGAGCATAACCTTGCTTAGCTAAAATCTCTTTTATCAGATAAAAGCTTTTGTAAAGAATACTTACGTTTAAAAGATTATGTTTATCGCTAGAAGGGCTAAAATAACGAATTTCTTGAGCTTCTAGATCATTATTTTCATTAAATAGCTTACGCTTAATATATTCACTAAGATTATAGCCAAAACGCGTAGCAATCTTTTGCAAATTATGTTTTTCAGGTTTTGTCATTTTTATTAACAGGCCAATTTTATTCATAGCATTACTCCTTATCTTTTTTTGCTTTTTCTTTATTTCTTATTTTTATTTTATTTTCATAGTTTTAATTTTTGATTTCTATTCCTTTTTCTTCAGTGGGTTTAGTGAGCTAACTAAAAATCCTGTAGCGCTTTTATTATTTTTCTTATTTACTTTCTTAACTATATCATCAGCCCTTTCATCAAGTGCTGAAGCTTTGTTCTTAAGCTCAAGCTGATTTTTATTTAAATTTTTAGCAATATCGCTCTTATTATTAGCGCTTAACCTACCTTTAACTTCGTGTCTTAAATCCTGTGAACCACTTTTTTCTATTTTTCGTTCACGCTCGTATGAGGTTAGCTCTACTTCATTAGTATCTTGTAAATTCTTTGTTTTTAAGTCATTCACATTATTTTGAAAGTTATTTTTCTCTTGAACGATTTCATTGTTAATTCCAACTGATTCTCTACTTATTTGTCGACCTGCAAATTCTTGGAGTAATTGCTCTGTTTGTTTAGGATCGGTTCTAATAATATTTTCAAATCCGCTAGCGCCAAATCTTTGTATATTTTCTTCAGCAAACTGATTAGTTAAGTCTTGACTAAAACTACTAGAATTTTGCTCAAAGTTAGATTTGGCCGTCTGTAAGCTATGTACCTTGT
>CANDYO010000202.1 GCA_947424995.1 Rickettsiales bacterium
CTGGATCTAATGAAATTTTACGCAGCGGAATGACTTCGACATGCAGTTCTCCAGCATTATTTTTTGCTGATGAAACAGTATCATCAAGTGCTTCAGCAAGGTTGCCTCTAATTTTAAATGATTTTTTAACCATGATAGACTCTCTCCATAATGATTTTACATACAGACTCACATTCTCTTCTTGCTATGTGATTTCTAGGGAGTTCGAATACGCTCTTTGGCCGATCTTCCTTAACGCGCAATTCTCCGTAGATGACACGCTCTTTAATTTTTTTAGTAATAACGAAATCTCTTGTGGACTCAAGTGACTTGAGTTGTTCAAAAAAATTATTATGTAAGGATACATCTCTTACTCGATTAGCTAAAATTCCGGCAATACTAATTGGATTTTCTGGTGGACGAGAATATGTTTCTTGCTTCCATAATTGTAACATTCCATAAATCCCATCAATGGAATCTTCTTCCATTTGTGAGGGTATAACTATGTTAGTACATGCTTTAATGCCGGCAATAGTTAATGGACCTTTGGATGGAGGAGTATCTAGAACAATTAAATCATATTCTTTTTGTACATCAGGTAGCTGGATAAAACGTTTGAGCTGAAGATGGACTTTTTCAAGAACTTCATTCTTAGTTACTGCTTCAGCTTCCTGTAGTTTAGAAGAATGTGCGGGAAGTATTTCAATATTTTGAAAGCTAGTCGGATATGGCGTGACTTCTTCACCATAAAAAATATTTGCAATGCTACTTCTACCATCCCAACCATTGTCTTCATTAGCATTAAATTCTGGGTGTATAGGAGGTACTTTACCTCCTTTGTATACGGGATCATATTCTAAATTTAAGTAATATTTTGAAAAATTTGCTTGAGGGTCTAAATCAATAGCCAAAACTTTTTTATTCAAAATTAAAGCAGCGTATTCTGCTAGCATAATGCTCATAGTTGTCTTTCCTTCACCCCCTTTATTAGTGGCATTTGCAATTACTTTAGTCATGGAAAATTCCCCTTAATAATTTTTAAGTCATAAGTTATGAATAAGAATAACACATAGTTGTGAAAATTTTAAATATAAGCTACGATACTGAACAATATATTTATAAATGAACAGTATAGATGAAAAGAAATTATTCTTATCTAGTTTAGATGGAATTAAATTACCTTTAACTAAGAGAGCAAATAGAAATAGTAATTTTTGTTACAAAACTAATCAGTTTTGAACTTAAGTGCTGGTAAATATTTATATGTGACATTTACAGGGCTCCCTGAAAAGGAAAGATAATGCAATTGACCGCATTAGCACCTAAGAAATCATTAGAGTTAAAAAAACATGTAGGGCTCATCCATTCAACTAACAAACTAAGCCTATTAGAGAGAAAAATTGCAAATGCATTGCTTTATAATGCTTATGAAAATTTGCAAGCTCAAAATGAACATACGGTACATATACCCACGCTATGTGTTTTGATTGGATATAATAGCAACGATTATAGAACTATTAAAGACTCATTGATCTCCCTAATTTCTACAGTAATTGAGTGGAATTTAGTGGATAAAAATCAATCAGAAGGGGAGGGAGTTTGGATTGCAAGCGCTATGCTGGCAGATGCAAAAATAGAAGGACCTATTTGTACTTATTCATATAGTAACCGTCTAAGAGAACTTTGTTACCACCCCGAGTTCTATGGTCGACTCAACATGAGGGTTTTAGCTCTATTTAAATCAACTTACGGCTTAGCATTATATGAGAATTGCATTCGCTATCAAAACATTTCTCAAACACCTTGGTTTGATATGTTTACTTATCGTAAATTGATGGGAGTGGGGGATGGTAAATATGCATTATTTAGAGATTTAAAAAAACGGGTAATTAATCCTTCTATAAATGAGGTAAATCGATATTCACCTATAAAGGTAGAAATAGAAACCAAAAAACATGGGCGTAATGTTATTGCTATACGGTTTTTAATATCAAAGCAAAATGAAGCTTCTATAGCATTATCTTTTGAACAAAATGAAAAAGATCTCACTATAAGTGATCGGTTGAAAAGAGATTATGGTTATTCACATATTCAAATAGAAAAAGTTTTAAATGATTACAACGAAGCTTATTTGTTGGAAAAAATGAAGCTAATCGAATCTTCAGCGTCTTTCCGAAGTGGAAAAATTAGACATTTATCTAAATATTTAGAAAAAGCATTGCTAGAGGATTACCAGTCTCCAAAATCTAGTAAAGAGCATTTGGAAAGATTTCATCTAACTAATGAAAAAGAAGCTAGCAAGGGTAAATGCAACGAGTTATATATTGAACAATATCGAACCTATCAATATGAAAAATTATTTGGTTTGTATGATAAATTATCAGAAAAGAGAAAAAAAATGATAGTAAATTCTTTTACTAAACATATTTCTACTACGCTTTACCATAATATTTTTATAAAGAATGGGTTTGGTGACCAACTTGTTCGAGATAAATTTTCGGACTTTTTAAAAGAAAATTATCCCGACTTACTCATGCAATTAATTTCGTTTGAAAAGTTCTGTAAAACCACCGGGTCTAATGAGCTGAACTAATGACTACTAGTACAAGACGAAATTTAAATGAAGGTTTAGAAGCTGTTCTTGGATCTTTAAATTCAACAAATGAATCACTTACTTCATCACAGATACACCGTGAATTGAAACAAGTAAATGTTTTCAATTTGGTTCCAGGTGCATATCAACCTAGAAGAGAGTTTGACCCAGTTAAGTTGCAAGAATTAGCTGATTCTATCTCAACGCAGGGGATTCTACAGCCAATTATCGTTCGGAAAGGACTACCCAATCAATATGAAATTGTTGCTGGAGAAAGGCGTTGGCGTGCTGCGCAAATGGCTGGATTACAACAGGTTCCTATTATTGTATATAATATTTCAGATGAGGCTGCGCTTGCATTTGGATTAATTGAAAATATTCAACGACAAGATCTTAACCCTATTGAAGAGGCATTTGCATTAAAAAGGTTGATTGATGATTTTAAAATAACACATGAAAAAGTAGCTCAGTCTATCGGTCGTTCTCGAGCGATGGTCAGTAACACTTTGCGGTTATTAAATTTATGTAAATCTGTTCAAAATTTATTAATTATTAAAAAATTAGATGTAGGCCATGCCAAATTATTACTTATTTTTGATCCGAAAGAACAAGAAGAAATCGCACAAATAATTATTCAAAAAAAAATGTCTGTACGTGCAGCGGAAAATTTTATAAAAGCTATAAAAACAGGTAAAAAATACTTCGATAAAGATGCAATACATTCCGAATGCGAAACGTGGAGTAGGGTATTGTCTAAAAAATTAGAAACTGAAGTTTCGGTTAAATTAAATAAAGATGGTATAGGTAAAATTATTATTCATATGAATTCTCTTGATCAATTTGAGCTGTTCATTAAAAGTGTTTAATTACTGGTTTAACACCTTATCAGTATTCCATAAAGCTAGAATGACCGATGGATTGGAATAGCAACTTAACGTTATTATCTTTCTCTATTTCTTTCCTAACGCTGATGAGAGCGCCAAGAATAAT
>CANDYO010000203.1 GCA_947424995.1 Rickettsiales bacterium
CTTTGCTATATGCGGCATTAGAGCAAAACAAACTTGAAATTGCCAAGTTATTTTTAGCTGGTCTTAGTGCTGAGCAAACTCTATTAACAGCTGTGCAATTGTCAAATATAGAAGTAGTGCAAAAGCTTTTTACTTTAATCAACACCATTGATTTTAATACTATGGAAGGACATGAGATTATCTCTACAGCTTCAGAGGGAAATAATCCAGATTTGATTGAATTGCTTAATACAATGGGCGCTGAAATTGAAGTGGTTGGTGATCAGCTGCATCCGGTTGAATAAGGCTGATCAGTAAGTTTATTTAATACAAAAAAATGAGAATTGTATGGGTGGTATAACACTTAAAAATCCAGTTGTGAACTCTGCCCCTACTGCTATTGCTCTTGGGAGAAAAGGCGTAGGAGTTAATGGTTTGAGTCTAAGTACAGGTCTGAAGGCTAATAATGATGTTGTTGGCAGTTTTTTAGGTCAAAATCTTGGCGACAGAGCTAAAGTTTCGAGTAAAGTTTTAGCTTCTATAGGATATAGTGCAAATATTGCTAAAACAGCTCAAGATAGTTTAGAATCTATTTCTTCAACGTTTACAGAAATGCTAGGTATTATTAATTCAGTTGGTGGCTCTAAAACTGCTGTTAGAACACTCAATGACATGTTTCAGTTGAAGCTAAAACAGGTGAAACAGCAAGTAAATATTGCTGAATTTGATGGAAGGAAAGTCCTGACAGGAGAGCTTGGTTCTGATGGGATAATTAAATCTAAGTTTAATGCTAAACCTATTGATGTAAGAAAAATAGGGGCTGGTAGTTATGATTCATTTGAAGAATTGGGTGCTAAAGGGCAAAGAAATATTCAATTTACTGATTTTGCTAAGATCAAACAAGGAGATACCATAACGTTGGAAGGTATTGTTTTTACGATGATGGATTCACAGAACATTGATAAGACTAATGAGAACCAGATAGCTATAGGTTCTACTTTAGAAGAGACTGTTGGCGCGACTGTTACTGCGATTAAAAACCACTCATCTGAGACCTTGAGGATTTACGATGTGTTTGCTAAAGTTGACAATCTAGGCAAATTGGTGATTATTCAACAACGTTCACAATCATCTACTAATATACAACTTGCCATTAATTCCTCGTCGGTTGGAATGGTAGATAACTCACAACCTGCTACTTATAGACTATTCTTTGATAATACGGCAGTAATAGGTTCTAAAGTATCCATTGCTGGTGTAGAATTTGAATACGTAGCTAATGGTGCTACTGGTGGCGATCCAACGAAAGTAGAGCAAAAAGACAACTCACCCAATTCGATTTCAGCTCTAGCTAGGGCTATTATGAATCATCCTAAAACAAAAGATCTTATAGATAAAAAGGTTTTATCTATAACTCAAAATGGCCGAGCTTTATATGTTCAAAGCACACTGAGTTCCTCTCTTTTACAACTTGGTATACAACAATTGGGAGTAGTAAACATACATCTTAAAGCCTCGTCTAATACGACATATGCCCGTATGATAACTATTGTACCTTATCCGCCAGTGGGAGTATCCCAAATATCTCTTGCTTTACCTGACGGCACTATTAAACTTCTCGCGGTAACTCCCGCCTTCTTTCATAATATCCAGAATGATCCAGACCTCATAGCTCTTAACACAAACCGTGTTACGTTTATAGGTGGAGACCCTGAGAGGATACGGGTGTTTTCAAATTATGATATGAATATAACGCATATTCCTCCTTTTGGCGGTGCTGCTACTGTTCAGATCACACCGTTACCAATTTCTCCTAATGATGTTGCTATAATAAAAGCAGCAATTGATGTAAGTAGGATACGTAGTATTGATGGGTTTATAGGCACACCTAGTGCTGAGTTTAGAGTAATTGCCCAAGCTACTGGTGATGCTGCAGAAACATTATATAAGCAAACAACGTCTCAAGTTACAATACCAGGTGGTGCTCCGGCAAATCCTGCTGATAGTGTTGCTATTATTGAAGTTAATATTGCTGGGAGAACTTTTCAGTCTGTTGTGTGGAAAGCTGCCGTACTAGGCAACTTAAATAATACATCTATGGTGTTTAAAGAAGGTTCAGGCGGAGAATCATTTAGCGTAAACACAAGAAATTTTAACCCTGATTTTACTAGCTTAACTGCGGCAAACGAAACTCTAGCTGCTCCACTTAGAAACCTTTTTGCGTCAACTGTATTTGCGCAAACGAGGGATCTTGACATTGATACATCAAATGAAAAAATTATTAATGATGAGGGTAGGGTTATAGGTAATGTCACAGGAATGACAGCATCTTTGAATTCAACAGATTTTACCAATAAAGAGATTCAGGATTTTACAGTGATTCCTAACCAAGCTCTTATTGGCCAAGCAATATTTAGTGCTACAATTAGTGGTAAAGAATTTCTTACAACATTAGATGTTGAATCATTAAATGAGGGAACAAGTATAGTTCTTAGTGCTGATAACGGCGATAAGTTTACTATTAATATCGGTAAAGATGGTTTAAATTCTCTAAAAGAACCAGAGAATTATAAATTTATTTCCTCTGCTATAAAAAAATCATTAATGAAAATAGGTAGTGGTATTGACGTAAGAACAGGGTTTGATTCGGATAATGTAACAAAATTGGTGATTGCCGATATCAGTGCTACTAAATTGTATCGTAATAACCAAAATGAATATGTCCCAAAACTTGACCTATTAACTAAAGAAAGTGCTAAAGTTGCTCAAGAAGTAATAACAAATGCACTTAACTTAGTATATTCGGCTCGAGCAAAGCTTCAAGGTCAAAGCGAGGGTTTAGATAAATCTGTAAATTTCCTTAATTCTACAATCAGCGTGACTAAAGATGCGTCTGGAGGTTATTTAGATACGGATTTAGTTGAAGCAGCTAGCGCCTTTGCTGCGGCGTTAAAGAGTATATTAGCAGCTGTTTCTACATTACAAGCTGGGGCGAGAGTTGCAGATGCAGGTCTTGAAATTATTAAATCAGCTGCTTAGTTCAATCGGGATAATTTACTTGCCCAGAATATCTATTTGTTGCAAAATAGAATGGTAGTTATCCCAATCCCATTTAATAAAATTACTAGTAATTAATGTCTAAATCTTACAATAATACTCATGTAAATATAAGAAATAACACTATCCCCAAAAACATCATTCTCAATTGGCTTTATACAACTGATAGGCATGTCTCTATTGAGAAACTTGGTGAATGGCTTGAGGATAATACGGATGGTCAGTACAAGTTGGTAAAAGATACAAGAAATCCTAGTTTTGCAGGCAATGCAATGACTCAAAGGTAACAATCATTTCTATTTTCTTACAGAAGTTATATACTTTCAGAATGTATATTATATATAGGTTAGAATGACAACAAAAGACAAGAAAAAAAATAATATTGAAGTGGCTATTAATATGCTAAAGCAAAAGTTAGATACTAAACTCATATCTTCAGTTACTGGATTGTCTAAAGAGGAAATAACGAAACTTCAGAACAAAATATAATAATCATAAAATATATATAA
>CANDYO010000204.1 GCA_947424995.1 Rickettsiales bacterium
ATGGGAAAAAGAACAATTAGTGAAGAATTTGAATTAGAAGATATAGATTCATCTAGAGGCGATAATAAGCGGTTCAAACAGATGGAAAGCAAAAAAAGATCACACGACGAACCAGAAGAGCAAGACAGTGAAGATGGACATGTTGCAAAATGTCCTAATAATTCACAGGAAAGAGATTCAGATGCAGCAAGCACAGATGGCGCGAGCTCAAGTGCAAGCTTAAGCGCAAGCCCACATTCAAATATAGGCTCAAGTATCTCAAGTTCAGATACAATGACTAGCTCAGATGACGAATATGAGGATGATTACGAAGGTGAAGATGAAAGTAGTTCAATGATAATGTCATCACCTATCGTCACTAACCACGCGCAAGCAGCAACATCACTGTTACATAGCCCGATGCATGTATCGCCTGGTCAACCAGATGTAAATAATCGTTTAAATTATCGCGATCATCATAATGTAGAAACGCCTGAGAGCTTAGCTGTTTCAGCTACTCCAGGAACTACTGATAGCTTAGAGGGAATTAGATTTGCCCCTAGTCCAGATTTTTCACCTATAAGAATGGGTGCGCTAAACCTTGAAAATCAAGGCATTGCAGCAGAAGAAGGAAATTACGCGTCATTCTACGGCTTAACTACTGCTGGCGTAGTTATAGCTTTAGGCGGTCTTATGGCTGATTTCTGTGGTTAAGATTATCAATATCTAATTTATGCTCTTTATCGCTGAGGAGATAATTCACCTCAGCGCCATAGATAAAAATAATATTAGCTATATAAAAAAATAACATCGTTATAATAAAACCTGCCAAACTGCCATAGACTAGATTTACTTGTGAAAACTGGTAGATATAGTCTAGCAGCAGCGATCCACTAAGCATCCATAAAATAGTAACTAAAACAGCGCCAGGGATAATAGACTTAAGCCGTAGTTTTACATTGGGGATAGCGTAATATAAAAATACTACTCCTAGAAATAAGGTGAAAGCAAAGACAATATGACGAGCGCTATCCCAAAGAGGAGTTAATAAACTATCTAGCTCTTTGGTATGCTCTAAAATTGCCTTTAAGTATTTTAAATGAGTGATCTCTTGATAAATATTAGGCAAGAGAATCAAAAGGAACATACTAATAACTATTAGCGCAGTTATGATCAGGAATTGTACTATACTAAGTAATCTACGGGAAATATAAGAAGGTGGAGTTTTTACATGGTAAATTTTATTTAAAATAGTTCTGATGCCTTCCACTGTTGACGAAGAAGTCCAAATCACCCCCAAAATAGAAATAGTTAATAGACTGCTAGGTGGCCCTGAAACAATTTCCTCTATACGAGGGTTTAATGTTTGAGTGAGGTAATAAGGCATATTATTAAGAATAATATGAATTAATTCCTTACCCTGATCTGACTGACCAATAAATCCAGTTACTGACATAATAAAAATCAAGAAAGGGAAAAAAGACAATAAGGTTATAAATGACATATAACCAGCGTGTTCAACGCCATCATGGTTGATTAAATTAAATATAGCTTTTATATTTAGCTTAACAAAACGCTTAAAGTTATTAAATATTCTCCTCATTGATTACCACTAATACAGGTTCACTATGCTATTGGAAAAGAATTATACATGGTTTTTGCTATTTGTAAAATTTCATTTGTAGCAGTAGAGCTTGGCTCTGCTTCTATAGCGGTTAAACCAGATAGCATAGCGCTAGCAAAAGCGATTCGATTACCAATAAAATATTTAGTAAGATCACTTGAAAAATGCGCTTCAATAATCTTAAGTAGCTTACTTTGGTATGGACAACGGTTTAAAATTAAAACTTTCGGCTTCCCCTCTTTTTCAATAATTCCGATAGTGGATTCTGTAGACCATAAATCATTTGGGCTTGGCTGACATGGGACTATAACTAAGTCAGCTGCTCGAATAGCAGCTTTCGTTTCGGTTTCCATATGGGGGGGGCTATCTATAACTATAATATCAGCGTTATAAAATTTAGAGATTTCATTACCAACTTTCCAGCCAGTACTGTTCACACATTCAAGAGGGTATCTTTTCTTTTGATCGATTTCTTTGCGTAAATTATACCAATTAGCAATAGTATGTTGAGGATCAGTGTCAATTAAAATAACTTTAGAGCCAAATTTAGCAAAAGCTACACTAAGGTGCGCCGCTAAAGTTGATTTACCCACTCCACCTTTTTGTCCCGCTATAGTAATAACATATGGTTTCATATCACTTGCCTTGCCAGAAAATATTTGTTAATTTGCTATAGGTTAGCTGTTAAATAAAACTTAGTCAATAATGTAACTAATAATTGTAATTATGATACATTCTTAAGTTGTGAATTAGGAAAAGTTATGTCAGCAAATAATACGAATAATAATTGTGCAGTCGTCATCAACAAGAACTATACAGAAATCTTTAAAAAAAATCTGGTTTTAGGATTTCAAATAGGAGAAGCTGTTATATGCTCTGAAATCTTTACAGATTCACCTCCGATCCAAGATAAGCCTTTTTGGAATAGGCTAGACGAAATAGGTAGCTATAATTATCTTCAAGATACTTTCTTTAATCATATTAAACCATTTAATACCACAAACACTGTAGATAACTTTGTTTTTCAAGGATTGGTACAAGGAGCTAAATGGTTTCCTAATTTTTTAGCACAAAATCATATTAAAGAGTGGATGCATAATAATGGGTATAAGCCAGCTCCTTTTATAAAAAATCTTATGATCATTACTCCGGGCATGATAACATTTTTTATCATAGGTGCAACCGAGGCTAAAATAGTTGACGAAGCATATAAGTGGAGTTTTGTTACTACCATTTTAGCTGGTTCATCAATAATTTTTTATTCCAATAAAGAAACATCGAAAGCAGCAGATAGTGAAGTTATAAAACTAAATCTAGCTTATGCTGGTTATGCTGGACTTGGTCTTATTGGTTCTTTTGCGGTAAATGAAATTTGTCATCTCATATGGCTCAACGAAGGAAAATTATTTGATTTAGATAAGGCGGATATTTTGAAGTTATCGATAATAGGAGGGGCCATATTTTTATCTGGTGGTAGTGCAACAGTTTTGGTTACAAGTGCAACAGCAGTAGCTTTTTTAATCGATCCTTTGGTGGAGCACGCCGGTTTAAATCAAGGAGATTTTTTTGGGTATAATAAGATAAGTATATTAAGCCTATCTATTTTATCGGCATCGGCAGCTGGCGGTTTAAGCTCAGACAAAGCTAGCTTGGCAGGAGGAAAAATTGCAGCTTTTGCATTGGCTAAAGCTTCAGCTGTAGTTGCTGTTGAAGCGGCTTGGGATCATGCAGAATATGCTAAAGACTATGTTTGTTCTTTTACAGTGACTGAAGGCCTCTGTGAATATTTAGGATTAGTAGAGCATCCTATTGGCTAACAGTAGAATCCAATACGCCTTTTAAAATATCATTTAACATCTTAGGAATTTAATTATCTGTCACAAATTTTTTGACTTATAGCCATAATTTTGCTAGATTCTAA
>CANDYO010000205.1 GCA_947424995.1 Rickettsiales bacterium
ATTGCCAATAACAATATTTCACTAGCAATAAACTGATCCTGCATTTCTTTAGCTATTACACTAGCTTCTTCTAATAATTTGGCTGCATCAGGAGTGAGATATAATTGATCAGACGCCGAAGATACTTGTACTTTAGGAAGCTTATTCAATTCAGTTTTAATATTGGTTACAATTAACCGTAGATCACCATTACAATTTTGAATCAAACGACTGGACAAGCCCTCTTCGTCTTCAAGTAAAGCTGCTAAAATATGTAAACTAGAAAATTGCTGATTTTCATTGCGCAAAGCTAAACTTTGAGCTTCTGATAATATAGCCCTAGCTTGCTCTGTAAATTTGTCTAAATTCATAAATAAAACCTCCTTAAAATCTATATAATCTATATATGGGGATAGCTAATATAATTTTCAACGTAAATTCTTTTCTTGGTAACTACTAAATAACAGCACTCAGCTACAATATTGACAATTTGCTATATTTAGTATACAGTTAAACTGGATAATTGGGAATAATTTAGAGTCTTCCATTTATGGAAAATAAAAAAAATATAGACCCACACGAACTAGACGAGTATGAGCAAAAAATAGAAGATAACATGGATCTTGCTGAATTACTAAGTCCAGAAGAAGAACAACTTCTTGTGGAGCAATTAGTGAAGATCGGCAAATCTCACAACACAGCCAGATTTGTTTTCAAGATGTTATTGACATTATCACATCTGGAAATGCTCTCGGAATAAGAAAACATCCTAATAAAGAAAAATATCCAAATCAATATATTATCTACGTATGCGGCTCAGATCTCAAAATTTATGCCGTACCATGCGTTAAAGAAAGCGAAGACTCTATATTTTAAAAACCATATTTCCTAGTCGCACAGCAAGAAAACTATATCCTCTTATAAACTAAGCGTTATTGATAAGCCTTATTATACCAATCTTCAGTAACAACTGAACATTTATATAGTTAATGCGTCATCCCTGGCAAGCTGCCGAAGGCAGCGCGTACCTAAGGATATCAGGAGTTTCATTCCTTACGAGACCCTAGAGTCTCTAACTTCGTTCTCGCCCAAGATGACGCGAAGATTGACATTACAACTAAAATCTTATTGACAAAAATCTCCCCTTAAATTATCTTCAATGAAAGTTTTATTCCCCGTGAGTATCACTGATTTTAATTCTAAGGTAATTGTTTACTATGCTTAGTAATATTATTTTTCTACGATTTACCAGCCTCTATTATTACGCTTAAGTTTTAGGCGATCCGTTTTTTATTTCAATCCATATTTATTCATTTTTATTTCATTAACTTAAGCTAAAGTTTATTTATAAACACTAGTTGCAACTTTTTTTTAGAGAAAAATATTATGCAAAAACAAATTGGTTCAATCATGTTGGTAGCTGGAACATGTATCGGTAGCGGAATGATTGCCCTACCAATGCTTCTAGCTAAAATTGGAATTCTGCCCTCAATCTTGTTGATGATTTTTACTTGGCTGCTAATGTATTTTAGCTCTTTGATCACTGTTGAACTCAGTTTGAACTCTGGTCGAGGGCTCCCGCTTGGAACATTAGGACGTAGATTTTCGGGACGGATTGCTGAGTTTATAGGTACTAGTAGTTTTAAAATTCTTTCTTATGCTTTAGTTGCCGTTTATGTCTATGCTGGCTCTTCGGTACTTCAAACTATGCTAGAAACCAACACTAATAGCAGTTATGAATTTAATAATATTGCCAGCGTTTACTCTTTGATAGCAATTGCACTATTTTTACTACCTATTAAAATTATTGATTATGTGAATAGATTTCTTTTTATTGGGTTACTTGTAGTTATAGCTATTTTAATTACTGGTCTAACTTTTACCATTAATTGGTCTAATTTACCTTTAGTTGCAGAACAATATAATAATATATCAGCTTGGCAATTATTAATACCAGTGGTATTCGGTGCTTTTGGTTTTCAAGGCAGCTGTCATAGTTTTGTCAATTATTGTGATTTAGATAAAGTAAAATTAAAGCGCGCTTTATTGTGGGGAAGCTTTATCCCTATGGTTGTGTATATTATTTGGACTTCTAGTTCTTTAGCGGTAATTTACAATAAAAATCCTACCTTTTATAGCCAAATGATCAATGGAGAAGTGGAAGTTGGTGACTTAGTTCTACAGCTAAGCAGTATTGCTAAATGGCAATCAATGCAGCTGTTGATTTGGTGGATCACCATTTTAGCCATTGTCACTTCATTGCTTGGAGTTGGAGTTGGGCTTTGCGACTCGATAAAAGAAATGCTCCCTGCTAAAGCAGAAAGCGGTTTTGGACGCAATTTCTTTGCTTCAGTAATTACCATATTGCCTGCTTATTTAATGGCAATATCGATACCAAATGCATTTATTTCCGTGTTAAGTTTTGCTGGAATGATTTTGGTAGTAATTGCTATTTTGCTACCAGTATATTTACTCCACAAGGCTAAAATAACTAAATTAAACTACTCTATATTAAAGAGTAAATGGCTGATCGCAGCTTCAACTATCATTGGAATTATTATCATTATTTGTGAAATTCTTAATATGGTTAATTAATAAGTTTTACATAGGAAAAAAATTATGCAGAAACAAATAGGCGCTATCATGTTGATAGCTGGAACATGTATAGGTAGCGGAATGATTGCCTTACCTATGCTATTAGTAAAATTAGGCATTATACCAAGCATTTTGCTAATGCTACTGATATGGTCAATTATCTATTACACCTCTTTAGTAAATATAGAGCTTAATTTACAAGCAAAAACTGGGCTTTCTCTAGGAGCTTTAGGAAAGAAATTTTCAGGCAAAATCGCTGAATTAATCGGCACTAGTAGTTTTAAGGTTCTCTCTTACTCTCTATTGGCTGTGTATATCTATGGTGGATCTTCTATTTTTCAAAAAATGTTAGAATCTAGCACAACTAGCGAATATTCATTTAACTACATCGCTAGTTTCTATGCCTTAGTCTCTATTGGTATGCTTTTATTACCAATGAAATTGCTGGATTATGTAAATAGAATATTATTCACTGGACTACTCGCAGTAGTTGCAATTTTAGTCGCTGGCATAATCTCTACTATTAATTGGTCTAATTTACCATTATTCTCTGATTCATATAGCAATATTTCCATTTGGCAAATGGTCATTCCGGTAGTATTTACTGCTTTCGGCTTTCAGGTTATTTTTCATACTTTAACCAATTATTGTAACCAAGATGCAAAGCTATTAAAGCGTGCCTTTTTTTGGGGAAGTTTAATCCCAGCTATTGTTTATATAATCTGGACCTGCAGCATTTTAGGTGTTGTGCATCAAGATAATCCGCTTTTTTATAGCAAAATGATCAATGGAGAAGTGGAAGTTGGCGATCTAATTAAAGAGCTCAGCAATATAGCTAAATGGCCTTTAGTTCAATATATAGTCTGGTGCATTTCAAGTTTTGCTATTATTACTTCTGTTCTTGGAGTTGGCCTAGGTCTTTGTGATACAATTAAAGCTATGTTA
>CANDYO010000206.1 GCA_947424995.1 Rickettsiales bacterium
GGTCCTGCAACACCACCTTGAGCTATAACTCCAGGAATCATTACAGGATTACCACTACCATCAAGTATAGGATTACCATTAGCATCAAGGCTAGGAGTTGTACCGGTTACTGCCCCAACTATAATGTTAGAGGTCCCGATAGCAAGAAGGCCTAAGGCATTATTATCAACAGATCCTGGTATAAAATTATTAGTTCCAATAGATTGGTCGGCCATTTCGTATGGCGTTATAGTTGCTTGAGCTATTGAACCTGGGTTTACTGCAGGTTGGCCATTAACGATTACAGGATTACCATTAGAGTCAAGCTGAGGAGTTGCTCCAATTATGGCACCAGTAGCAATATTATTAGTTTGCACGACAGAAAGGCCAAGTGCATTAGTATCAACAGATCCTGGTATAAAATTATTAGTTCCAATAGATTGATCGGCCATTTCGAAAGGTGTTATAGTTGCTTGAGCTATTGAACCTGGATTTACTGCAGGTTGGCCATTAACAATTACAGGATTACCATTAGAGTCAAGCTGAGGAGTCGCTCCAATTACGGCTTCAGTAGCAATATTAGCAGTTTGCACAATACCAGTAGTTGCTTGAAAACTACCAAAAGATAACGAATTATTGTCTATTAGCCCTTGAACATTGAGACCTGCGATATAATCCGTTGTGATTTGACGTAGTGAATCCACGTCGTCAAAAAGAGTGTTTTTATTTGGAGCAATACTACTGCTATCTCCCGCCACTTCTAAGAAATCTATAATAAAGGTATTAAACGCATTGGCAGCATCTATACCACCGTCCGATGCTAGAAGCGAAGTAGTTGCAGCAGTCACTCCTGAAGGCAACCTATATCCAAGTTGATCAACTCTAACTTGTATCGCTTCTAGATAGTCCGGTGCTTGCCATATTATTGGTGTCGTTGTCATTATATGTATACTCCTTAATAAATTTAAGTTAGGTTTAGAATAGTTTTTGTTAAAAAAAACAGAGCTATATTCTAGAAAATTATAACTTTATTATGTTATTTGCTTTTTATTTATAGTTAGATTAGATCAGAGGTTAATTAATTTTTGGTTAATTTTATCGATAAAACTAAAAATTATCTTATTATTTTCTAAAGGGACAAATGGCAACAAAACGCTCTATAGCAGCCATTATATGCGTGTTTTTTATAAAACTTAAGGAAATGAATTATAATTTATTTAAAAATGTTTTAATTTAATACAGTTAAAACATCCAATGAAATGCTACTATTGATTAATTCTTGATTAAAATTGTCAATAAACATTATAATCGAGCTTGGAAATATTTTTTTAAATTATATACTGCTTCCCTTTTTAGCTGGGTAAAGCTTTCTTTTATAAATTTGTTCGCAAATCAAATAACCTCCAGATTATTTGATTGCTCTAAAATTACGATATTTTATTCACTTTCAGTGGTGAGCAGTATATACTTACAAAAAAATACACTGAGAAATGTAGTGAGCGTTGAAGTAGTTTTAGGGTTGGGTAGTAATTTAGGAGATCGCTTGGGATATCTTAATGCCGCGCTAAACAAATTAGAAGAATTACGAATAATTGATCAAATCACCTGCTCTTCTATTCATCAAAGTAAAGCTTTACTAAAAATAGGTAGCCCAGAAGAGTGGAATTTAGATTATTTAAATCTAGCAGTAAAGGGGACAACGGAATTAACTCCGCTTCAATTATTAAAAGAAATAAAAAAAACTGAAACCCTGCTTGGAAAAAAAAAAGGTCCACGCTGGTCACCCAGAGAAATAGATATAGATATTTTGTCCTATGGAGAAAAAGTGATCATAAAGGAAAATCTGATAATACCACATGCTGGATTGTTGGAGCGTATTTGGGCTTTAGCTCCATTTGCAGAGGTTAATCCAGATTGGAAATATCCAATTTCAGGACCATACTATCAGTTATCAATTAAAGAAATTATTCAGAAGAAATATGAAAAAACAAACTAAATTAGTTGGAATATTAAACATTACGCCCAATTCTTTCTCAGATGGAGGACTATATCTTGATCCAGCTGAAGCGCTTAAACAATTGGAATTAATGCTAGAATATAATCCTGAAACTATTGATATTGGGGCAGCTTCAACTAGACCTAACAGCGCTATTATTTCAGCAGAAGAAGAGATAGCTAGATTTGATTGTGTATTATCAACGATTGCTCCAGTAATTAAAAATTCTTCAATAAAAATTAGTGTTGATAGTTACAATTACGAAACGGCTAAATATCTATCAAAAAAATTTCCTTTAGCTTGGATTAACGATCAAAGCGGCTTTATTGATAAAAGAATGGTAGGCTTAGTTGTAGATAGTGAGTTAAAGTTAGTTATTATGCATCATTTAACTATTCCTGCTAGTCCTACAAAAATTATGCCAATAGAGTCAGATGTAGTATCCGTTGTAAAGGATTGGTTGATGAAAAAAGTTGATTATTTAGTAAGCATGGGTATTAAGCAAAGTCAAATTATTATTGACCCAGGTATAGGCTTTGGTAAAAATGCTATTCAATCTTGGCAATTAATAAAAGAGGCTAAAGAATTTATTGATCTTGGATATTCTGTAATGTATGGGCACTCACGTAAATCCTTCTTGAATGCGGTAACAGATTTAGATTTTGCTAAACGCGATCTTGAAACTGCAATCATTTCTCTATATTTAGCTAATTGTGGAGTTGATTATTTAAGAGTGCATGATTTAGAATCAAATAGCAGAGCTTTAAAGCTCAGAGATTTTTTATAATGAGACTTTTCATAACTATTTTTTTACTGCTATTTCCACTGAACTCTGGCGCACATGAGAACAAGAAAAATCAATTAAATTTCCTTACTTGGGCAAATTATATAAAACCTGAAATTATCAAGCAATTTGAGCAAGAGACAGGTATCCAGGTAAATGTTTACTATGTGGATAGCCATTATTCATTGGAAGCAAAAATAATAGCCATTAACAATGACTATGACGTTACAGTACCAGCTTTAGCGCCGTTTTTTATGCGTCAGGTTCAATTCGGTTTATTTCAACCGCTTGATCATTCACTCTTAAAAAATTATAAGTATATTGATCCTAGAGTAATTAAATTTGAACAGGATGCCAATAATAGCGAGAATTATGCAGTGCCTTTTATGATTGATACTCTAGGTATCGGTTATGATCATAAAAAAATTACTGAGATTATGCCAGATGCGCCTATCAATAGCTTAAGGATGATTTTTGATCCAGAAATAGTTAAGCATTTTAGTGGATGTGGAGTAGAAATGCTTGATTCATCAGAAGAGATTTTTGCCCTGGCTTTAATTTACTTGAAGCTAGATCCTAATAGTGAATCTAAAGAAGATTTAAATAAAGCCGCTGAGGTTTTGCATAAGATTCGCCCTTATATCAATAATATTAATAGCGCTTTATATTTTAATAATTTAGGTAGTGGTGATAATTGTTTAGTGGTAGGATATTCTGGAGATATTATTCATGCTCAGCAGATGTCTTATAA
>CANDYO010000207.1 GCA_947424995.1 Rickettsiales bacterium
AAATATTAAGGAGTTTCTTAGAGGCTAGTCATAGTGATAGTCAGGTAACTATGGAAAATTTAAAACTATTTATTAGGCCTCTACAAGATATATTGAAAATAAAACAATGGTATCAACAATCTGAGATAGAGGATACTCAATTTAGCTTAATAGATAATACAATTCCAAACAAACATGCAGAAATGAATTTATTGGAAAATAATAAAGAATTCCATGGATATATAGGTATATCAAAATTATCTTGTTTGCCATGCAAGGATATAGTTGATCAAAAAGGGAGTGTAGTACGTGGTAGTCATACAAAAAAACCTCAAAAGTGGACTCAACCCGAAATAGATGATATCGCTAGTAGTATAGAAA
This sequence comes from Rickettsiales bacterium, assembly GCA_947424995.1. Classification (GTDB taxonomy): domain Bacteria; phylum Pseudomonadota; class Alphaproteobacteria; order Rickettsiales; family CANDYO01; genus CANDYO01. Next base: position 361 of record CANDYO010000207.1, read on the forward strand.
AATATAACGCCAATTATCAAGATGATGTCATGGAACATCATGAATTGTCGGATGATGATGAGTTTGAGAAAATTGAAGTACCACTTCTAGATAACACTTTATCAGGCTTTAAAAAGGCTATGCAACCTATGCAAAAGCCTGGAGACAATAAAGATAGCAGTGAAGAAGAGTATAAGGAAAGCTATCTCAAGGCAGACCTATCTTGTCATAAATCAAAGGCACAAAAACATTATTCAGAAGAACGCATAGGCTACGATAATAAAAACAAAAATAATGATGATGACTTAGATAAAAAGTATATGGATAATAATTATTGGAAAATTACCCCTTCCTATACTATAGATCAATTATTAGAAGAAAATCAGAATGATTCAATACAACTAGGTCTAGAATTAATAGGTGATGCTACTATATAATTTACAAACAGAATTGTCCTCATGTAGAAATGCCTTGACGTAGTAAGTTTTGCAAGTCAATATATAGACATGTCCGCAATAAAACACAATACTATAATATACGCTGTTATGTCCCAGAAAGGTGGGGCTGGTAAAACTACTTTAGCAATTAATCTTGCTGTTCAGTCATTACAAAAAGGTAAGAATTCTCTAATAATAGATATTGATCCACAGGCAAGCGCGTCAAAATGGGGAGATATTAGAGGAGTAAATAATGCACCAATAGTTACAGCTTCATTTGCAACAAGATTACAAAATGTAATAAATGTCGCTCAAGATAATGGAATTAATGAAGTATTTATAGATACCCCACCACACGCACAAAGAGATGCTCAGATCGCCTCTCAAATAGCAAACATTATTTTAATTCCTTGTAGACCTAATTTATTCGATTTGCAGGCAATTGATGATACTATTGGCTTAGCACAAATTGCTCAAAAACCTTATATTATAATATTTAATGCTGTACAGCATTCTAGCTCTTTAGTTCAAGAAGCAAAAACAGCTCTTATAAACAAATATGGCAAGGATATCAATCTATGCCCTGCTGTGATAGTTCAGAGAGTGGCTTATATACATTCAAGTATTAATGGCCAAGGGGTTCAGGAATATGAGATCAAAGGTAAAGCATCTGCAGAAATTAGTAATGTCTACAATTATATATGTGGACAATACAACAATACAATATAGGGACAATTAATTATATGTCTAAGAAATCAAAAAATACACTTTCAGACGCTCTTAATTCTGCAGCTGGTTCTGTTACTAATCATAAGGATTACAAAAATAGTTATGCTAATGTAAAAAGTAGGGAAGGTAAAAGAATGATAGCCGGTTATTTTGCGCCAGATGTACATAGAAATCTTAAAATGATTGCTGCGCAGAACGATATATCAATACAAGATATTGTTTATGAAGCTATTAACAATTATTTAAAAGCCAGAGGTTACCCGTCAATCTTAGACAAGTAGAAAATACGGCATGTGGACATACTTACAATAAACACTACTTTGCTAGTTAAAATATTGCAAAGCACAAAGGAAGTTTACTGCGAAAACGTTGCAACTATTAGAACACATCCTATAGCTAAAGAACCAATAAAAACTATTACCACAATCACCTCCTAACTTGACAAATGCTAATTTTACTTCAAGTTATTTAAGAAATAGTTAATCACAAATAGATAAGATATTACTTTCTATGTATTTTGAAACAGATCAAATAATTTATTCTCCTTCAGACCTAACATTATATATGGATAGTCCATTTGCCTCGTGGATGGAACATTTGGTGCTTATTAACCCCGAGTTGTTGTCTTCTACAGATGCACCGGATGAGTTGATGACTTTATTACAAAAAAAAGGAGCTTTGCATGAAGATGAGGTTTTAAAATCTTTTCTTGAAGCAGATCTTAGCGTTATACAAATTTCAAAAAGCCCGAATGCAGCGCAAGATACAATTTCTGCTATGCAATCAGGGGTAGACGTCATTTATCAGGCCGCCTTGTCGCTATTGCCGTTTAAAGGATATGCTGATTTTTTGGTAAAAGTAGAAGGTAAAAGCCGTTTAGGTGATTTTTATTATGAAGTTTGGGATACTAAGCTGGCTAAAACCTTAAAGCCCTATGTTGTTATACAATTATGTTGTTATGCTGAAATGTTAGAAGCATTACAAGGAAGAAGGCCTGATTATGTAGTAGCTGCACTTGGTAACGGCAATAATCAACGTTTGCGCACAAATGACTACTTTTATTATTACCAAAACTTGAAATCCAGATTTTTACAAGCACATCAAAATTTTTCTGCGCATCATCTTCTAAATCCAGCCGACTCTACTAGTTATGGTAGATGGACTAATTATGCTGAAAATATGTTAACACAAGCGGATCACTTATGCCAGATTGCCACAATAACAAAGAGTCAAATTAAAAAGTTAAATAAAGCTGGTGTTAATACTATGCAGGCAATAGTCGACGCAGATTGTGATTCTGTAAGAGGTATAAATCCTGATGTGTTAACACGATTAAAAGCGCAAGCTAAAATTCAAAAGGACAGTGTTGGGAAAGACGTGCCTTTATATCAGATTTTACCGCATGAAATTGATAAAAAAACAGGATTATCATTACTTCCGCCAAGTTCACCGCTAGATATTTATTTTGATATTGAAGGTTTTCCTCTTGAAGACGGTGGTTTAGAGTATCTATGGGGTGTGACTTACTTTGATGAAAGTAGGGTGCGTCAATATAAAGATTTTTGGGCGCATAATAAGGAGCAGGAAAAAATATCGTTCAAAGCTTTTATTGAATGGACATATGATCGTTGGTTACAAGATCCGACTATGCATATCTATCATTACGCTAATTATGAAATTGCTGCATGCCGTAAATTAATGGGACGTTACGGTATTTGCGAGCATGAGGTTGATCAGTTGCTACGTAACGAGGTATTTGTTGATTTATATAAAGTAGTCAAAGGTAGTTTGTTATTAGGAGAACCGCGATACTCGATTAAGAATGTGGAGCATCTTTATCGAGATAAACGATCAACTGAGGTTGGCTCAGGTGGTGATTCTGTTGTTGTATATGAGCGATGGAGAGAAGATCCCGACGGTAATAGTTGGGAAACATCAAAAATATTAAATGCTATACGCGAATATAATATAGATGATTGTAATTC
>CANDYO010000208.1 GCA_947424995.1 Rickettsiales bacterium
ATTAAATGTAAATATACTGATTGCGTTGAAGTATGTCCTGTTGATTGCTTTTATGAAGGCGAAAACATGCTGGTGATTAATCCAGATGAATGTATCGATTGTGGCGTATGCGAACCAGAATGTCCAGTAGAAGCAATCAAACCAGAGTCTGAAGAAAATATAGAATGGCTGGAAATCAATCGCGAATATTCAGCAAAATGGCCTAATATTGCCATTAAAAAACCAGAGCTACCAGAAGCTGATCTGTATAAAAATAGAGTAGCTAAAAAGAGTTTACTAAGCCCTAAAGCAGGTGGATAAAAAAGCTATTTATTTTGCGCTAAAATTAACATAATATATTTACTGCGTTTATATATAAATTAAGGTAAAAGCATGAAAAATTGTTATAATACTCTTGGTATACAAAGCACTGCAACAGCTCAAGAAATAACTGCAGCTTATCAGCAATTAGCTTCTAAAACTACAGCTGCTAACCTCATAGAAGTAAAAAAAGCATATGAAGTATTAAAAGACAATGCTAGCAAAAATCATTACGATACTTATCTTACCGACGAATATCATTTACACAATGCAGTCTATTTTGGAGATGGTAAGGGCGTAGCAAGATACATCGCATGAGGGACCGATATCAACAAAGTCAATAACACTGGAAATACTGTTTTACATTTAGCTGCACGGTGTCAAAATGGTCCTTTTATAACAGGACTAATAACACATGGGGCAGATCCAACCATAGAGAATAAAGCCCATCAAACTGCTTTAGCCATAGCGGTGGAAAAAGATCACGACACTAAAATGAAGGCCATGGATTTCCGTTATACCCAGACAGTAGATGCTATAATTTCCTCAGCTAAAGCTTGCGGAATCTTAGAGAATGTAATTGAAGCTTATAGCAGCGCAGAAAGTGATAGGGATCTTGCAACGGCTAGTAATCCAGACAATCCTGCTTTAGTTGATTGGATACTAAAGCAGAAAGAATTTGAAAAATTGACTAGCTTAAGAAATACAATGACCAATCAAGAAATTTTAGTTCCAATAATTCAGAATATAGAAGCAGGAAAAAACACTATAGAGCCTGCTGCAAAAAGAATTAAACTAGAACAAAATGTAGCAGAAGCTAAAGTTGAATCTGGCCAAAGCAGTACTGAAGGAACTTTCGCAACAAGAATCAAACAAGAAAAAGAAGAGCAAAGTAAGAAAGACCCTTTTGTTGGTTAAAACTCACTCCTAAAGCAGGTGGGTAATACCGTCGCCCGTATCATCCCTGTAAAGTTCATAATTTCAGTGACGGATTCTGCGTCATCCCTGACAAGGAAAAACTAGGCATTGCCTAGTTTTAACGAGATCGGGAATCTCATAAAGACATAAACTCCTGATATCCTTAGGTACGCGCTGCTTGCGGCAGCTTGCCAGGGATGACGCGCTAGTTTATTATTTAATTGCAATCATCAATTGAAATGCTATAATCCTCTATTGTTTTATAATAATTATGTAGGATTTTAACATGACTAAAAAAAATAACGATTCATCAAACACTCAAGATAGTGCTAAGCATTGTAAATATACCAATTATGCTAAAGAACACTTTCAAACAAGCGTTGATTATGGAAAAAATTTACTCTCAAGCGTTCATGCGGCAAGCCACCAAGTTAACAAAAAAATTACTGATGCTTGCGCAACCAATCTAGCTCTAGGTAAATCATTTCTAACCTGCAATAAATTTGAAGATATAGTAGATTGGAGTGAAAAGATGGTAAAAACTAATTTAGATCACTGCTTAAGTAGTCTCCACTCAGTTTATAATCAAACTTGCACTGAAGTAAATAAAGCTAATAGCGAAATGGCTAAAAAAGTCAGCAAAAATTTTGCTAAAATTAAGAATAAATTTGAAGATTAATCTGGCTCTACTTGACTTATTTTTTATGCGTCATATATTTAACTTATAACAAAATTTAAAAAAGCTAAAATTATGACTATAAAATTCTTTACATTTGAAGGCGGAGAAGGATCAGGTAAATCAACTCAAGCTAAATTACTTCATAAAGCTTACGAAGAAGCAAAAATTGATGCAATTTTAACTAGAGAACCTGGTGGGACTGACCCAGCTGAAAAAATTAGAGAATTACTCCTTCATAGCGATAGTAGCTTTTATCCTATAACTGAATTATTACTTCACAATGCCAGCCGCTATGAACACGCTAAAACAAAAATTATTCCAGCTCTCCGTAATAAACAAGTAGTTATCTGCGATAGATTCGTTGATTCTACTATGGCTTATCAGGGCTATGGTCACAAACTTGGTAAAAAAATGCCAGCCTTGCTGCATAATTTATTAATGGAAGGCTTAGTTCCAGATCTTACTTTCGTCTTAGATATCAATCCTGAAGAAGGCCTTCGTAGAGCCAAAGCATCCAGCGGTAAACACGATAACTATGAAAAACTAGACTTGGATTTCCATAGCAGAGTTAGATCTGGATTTTTAGAGATTGCTGATATGGCAAAAAATCGCTGCGTGGTGATTAGCGCTACTAATAAAATAGAAAATATTCACCATAATATTATTGATATCGTCAATGCCGCTACAGGGCTAAGTTTAAAATCTGTAATTTAAACCTGATCTTAATATTTCACATTTTTTGCAGCGACCCAAGGTAAGCATCTATACCAAAGGTCTGCATTATTTTTTGTAATCTCTTAAGGGACTACTTACCTAACTCTCAATACTTTCAACTTAGTGACTATTTAGCCGACTGTTAAAAAGTACTTAACACTAGATATGCCTTTGCATTCAGAGTAATTTTTTGGTAAGAATCTTGCACTTTGATTTTTCTACTAAGATGAGCCCGTCATTCTCGCCACCAGCTAAAGGCTTGGCAAGAATGACGCCAATTTTGATTTTAAGGCAAAAAATAACTTTTTATAATATTCGGCTACGAAGCGTTTTGCTCGCGATAACGCTAAATCCGTATAGTATTATTCCTTGGTTGCTCTAACTCTTAAGGAAATCGCTTTTCTTAAGATATTATCTTCAATATTACGAGGTAGTTCCTTACTTACTTCAGCAGAGCGCCATTGTCCCATTGTATTTAGTTGTCTGAACGCATTTACTTTAATTGAACCAATCTGTAAATCAGAGCTTAATATTAAAATATTAAATTTGAATCGTTCATTAGGAGTGCTTGGTGAACTATACCAATCAGTTATAATTGTTCCCCCATGTGAATCGCTAGAAGCGAGTGGCATGAATGAGATACTTTCAAGAGCAGCTCTCCATAAGTAGCTTCCTGCTACCCCAGATCCTTCACCACCACCAGATTTACTCTTACCGCCGTAAATAATAATAGGTTCATCGCTTTTTGTAACGATGCTTTTCATATCGTCTTCGCGATGCTCTTCAGCAGTTTGAGGATGATAATCATGAGTAACGTCTCCACTGCAAGCTGAAAGTAACCATAATAAAGCGATCGCACTTAATA
>CANDYO010000209.1 GCA_947424995.1 Rickettsiales bacterium
AAACCTTCTGAATTACTATTGTGTCTGGAGGTGAAAACACAGAAGAAATTTGTAAAAAATGACAAAAACCATGTCAAGAAAAAAATGCAAAATTATTAAAAATATTGCGCTAAATCACTACCGGTGAATAGTTACAAATAAACAATGTAATGTTAATAGGTGGAGATACAACAGCTTCACCAGATAAGTTATTTATCAGTATTACCATTATTGGGATAACCGATAATCCAAAGCAAAGAAACACCGCGAAAATAGGAGATATTGTTTGTGTTGTAGGTAACTTAGGTTATGCCTATTTGGGTCTGCAATCTTTTGAAAGACAATTAGCAGGTTTTGAAGAGTTCAAAGAATTTTTCTTAAAACCAAAAGCGGCTTTACAAGAAGGCTTATGGTTAGGTAAACAGACAGCAGTTACTGCAATGATGGATATTTCAGATGGTCTATTTGTCGATCTTAAAAAATTATGTAAAGCCTCATCTGTGGCTGGAATAATCAATATTGATAATTTAAAAGCTACCAAGTTGTTTCTACATGCTTGTAATAATTTAGCTCTTGATCCCTTGTCTGTTCAGCTTGTAGGTGGAGAAGATTATGGCTTACTTATAACAGTGCAAGCAGAATTATATGAAGAGTTTTCATTAGATTTCCTAGCTGCTTTTTCTTACCCCTTAAAAAATATAGGTAAAATTATTACAGGAAATGCTGGAGAAGTAATTTTTGATCAACCTGTAGAGTTAAAGCTAAAAGTATTTTCTCATTTTGGAGAGTTAAATTGAAAAAGAAAACATTGTCTATCGCTGGATTTGATGGTTCCGGAGGAGCGGGTATTCAAGCCGATCTAAAAACTTTTTCGGCTCTTGGTTGTTATGGTATGACCGTGCTTACAGCTTTGCCAATTCAAAATACTTGTGGAGTAAGGAGTTGCTATGAAATTCCATTGTCGGCTATAAGTGAACAGCTTGAAGCTATTTTTGATGATATAGTGCCGGATAGTATTAAAATAGGGATGCTTTTTAATAGCTCTATTATTGAAATTGTCGCTAATTTTTTAGCATCTAGAGCAATAGATATTCCAATAGTTCTTGATCCAGTAATGATGGCTAAAAGCGGTGATTTTTTATTGCTACCAGAAGCCGTCGAAACTTTAAAAGAATTGCTGATCCCCATAACCACTATTATCACTCCTAATTTGCCTGAAGCGATGAGCTTAACTGGAATAAGTTCAGCTTCATATGAGAATATGTCAATAATTGCTGCTAAATTACTCGAACTTGGTTCGAAAGCAGTATTAGTAAAGGGTGGACATTTAGAAGAAAAAACATCCAATGACCTTTATTTAGATCATAGTGGAAAAACATTTTGGCTTGAAGGTTCACGCATTGAAACGCACAATGTTCATGGAACTGGCTGTACTTTCTCGGCTGCTATTGCTGCATATTTAGCGCTTGGTATAGAATTAGAAGAAGCTTGCAGGCTTGCTAAAGATTATTTATCTGGTGCTATTGAAGCAGCAAAAAATGAAACTATTGGTAAAGGCCGTGGATCTGTTCATCATTTTTATAGAATATGGAAATAGTTATGACAATATCAGAAGAAATTTTAAATAAATCGTCTATTGAATCTAATGAAATAATTTACGGTAAATTTATTCAAAAAATTAAATTTGGTACTTTAGAGCCAAATAAATTTATCTATTACATTAATCAGGATATTCTTTTCCTTAAAGATTATGCGAGATGCAATGCTATTATACTTAAAAAAATTGACTATAAATATAAAGAAGATTTTATTGCATATACTAATAGTACTGTAGCTTATATCAAATATGTTGAAGGGTATTTAGTGGGTCATCCTGAATATCAAATTAATATCACCACTCGTGCTACTGAAGGCTATACAGGTTATTTAATGAGAAATTGTGCTGCTACGCCATTAGAAAGATGCTTAGCTGCTATTTTAGCATGCGAATTGCTTTACAAAGATTTGGGTGCATATTTAAAAAATAATTCAGTTGCTAATAATCCGTACGAGCCATGGTTTATGCCTTTATCGGATCCAGAATATGTAAAAGGAGTGAATAAGCTTAAGTATATAGTTAATGATTATGGCGCAGCTGCTTCAAATATTGTTCAGAGCGTAATGATTAATATAGGCACTAAAGGATATGCTTGGGAACATGAGTTTTTTCAAGATTCTTATACGAAGCAAATATTTGGTGATCAATAAAAATTAGGAATTAGTATGAAATTATCAGACCAAGCTTGGGAGCAATCTTCTAGCATTTATAATGCAATAATTAACCATCCATTCAATCAAGAGCTTATGCATGGCACTTTAGCTAAGGATAAATTTGCTTATTATATTGAACAAGATGTGCTTTATTTACGTGATTTTTCTAGATGTCATGCGATTATCGCTAGCAAAATTTCATTGGAATATAGCCGTAATTTTCTAAAATATGCAGAATATACCTTGATTGCTGAGCAGGAAGTAGTACATCAGTTTTTTAAGAAGATATTTAATTTTAGTGAAACAGGATTGCTAACTTCAGCTACTTTAGGCTATACAAGTTATATGTTTAAAACTTGTTTAAATGAACCAGTAGAGGTGGCTATTGCTGCAATTTTACCATGCTTCTGGGTATATAGAGAAGTTGGGCTGTTTATTGCTAAGCATACAAAGCAAGATAACCCATATTATCGTTGGATTGAAACATATACTAGTGAGGGTTTCTGTAGCACAGTTGATGAAGCAATTGCCATTTTTAATGATTTAGCTAGCAATACTACCGACGATATTCGTAAAAAAATGCTGGATGCATTTTATAAAAGTACCGTTTGGGAATGGCATTTTTGGAATGATTCATATCATAAACAAGTTTTTGATGAAGTTAAGAGTTAGATGCTTTAAGATTGTTTTGTTTGTTACGTGAATTATTATAGGTGGCATATAAAATTAAACTTAAAAGTATCGATACAAGAATTATTGACGAATTAATAGTGCCAAAATTAAGTCCATTTTTTTCTTTGGTTAGAAAATCACCAAAGGTAGCTCCGAATGGACGAGTAAGAATAAATGCTAGCCAGAATAATAATATTCTAGAAATATTAGTGTAGTAAGTGGCTAAGGTAATTATTGTTAGAATCGAGCCAATTAATAGAGCTCCTCCAGCGAAACCAAGTCCAGAGTTATCAGCTAAAAAGTCGCCAAGAGCAGTTCCTAAAGTATTAGAAAATAAAATAGTGAACCAATAAAATAATTCTACTTTAGTTGTTTTAACATCTGTAACCGCTAAGGAGCCGGTGCTGTAGCGCCAAGTTGCTATAATTAATAGCAAAATAGTTACTAAAAACATTGAGCCTTCGGCATAGCCTAAACCTAGAGTACGATCCATGTAATCAGACATGGTGGTACCAGCAGTACTAGTTGAGAGAATAACTGACCAGTATAGAAGTGGGTGATATTGTTTAGACA
>CANDYO010000210.1 GCA_947424995.1 Rickettsiales bacterium
GCCATGAAACTAAATATAAAAGATGAAATAAGAGATAGACTAGAAGATAAACGTCTCTCTATATCTACCTTAGAAAAAGAAGCCGGACTTAAAAAAAGTGCTGTAAGTAATATTTTATTAGATCGCTCTAAAAAACCTAGCTACGAAACAATTAAAGCGATTGCTAAGGTATTTGACTGCAGTCCTGAAGAATTAGTAGGGATCGATGAAAAAAATTATAATATCTTAAATACTAGAAATGCTGAGACAAGCTCCAATAAGCAATTAGCCTGGAATCCTGATTTATATAATAATACAGTAATAGCTTTCAATAAATTTTGCGAAAAGAATAGCAGACTTCCCAAAAATTTGTCTGCAGCCGTGACTATAATTGATGAAATTTATAATTTTCATTTAAAGAAAAAGACTAACAATATAGATGATGATTTTGTTGAATGGATTGCTCGACGTTCTTTATAGACTAAAATGATACAAGCATTGCATATTTAACCATGTAATATGTAATCTCATTACTGCGTCGATGGCTATAACCAAAAAGATTACGATGCAGGTCAAGGTAATATTGAGCTATTTTATTATCACCTAATTTTACATAAATGCATGCTAATTTAGTGTAAACCTCGCTCAAATCATCTGTTGCTACTTCCATTGCGTGGTAATAAATTCCGTCATATAATTTCTCTGCAATAGAATACTCTGTCATAGCTTCTAAATATTTTGCTTCACTTTCGTACATTTCACCAAGAAACACATGGCTTTTTGCATACATTTTTCTCATATTAGCATTGTTTCCTAACAATTTTACTAACATATTTTGTCCAGATATTAAGTTTACTTTTTCATCTTTTTTATCTTTTTTATGGGACGCATATGCATGCAATATCATAGCATACGCCATTAGCTCATTATCATAATTATTAAAAAAATATGTAGCTAAATCATATAATTGATTGGCTCTAGCATATGCCTTATTATATCCCTGCATCCTCAGCAATATTTCTATTTCTTGAAAATAAAGCGGAAAATCTGTAGGGATAATATTTTTTATATTTTTAGAGCTAGCTACAATAGCCTTATTGGCATAGTCTAAAGCCCTATCAAGCTGACCTTCATCAAAATAGACCTCAGCTAAACCACGGTAAAATGTAGATTTATTATTTATACTATCTGGAAATTGTACAATTAATTCTTCGCCTAAAGGCTCATATTTTATTGCTTCCTTATTTTGACCAAAATGATTATAGAAATGGACAAATCTACTATAGACCATAAATAGTTCAACTTGATATCCGTTCATTTGTTTTAATAAATTATAAGCCTTATGCACTTCTTGTATAGCTTTTTTATAATCAACATCATGCCATGCGTAGAAGAAGCTGTTAATCAAATAAAACCTAACTAAAGTAATATCCAAAGCTTTTATTTGAGCTATAATTTTCTTGGCTTCTTCTATGGACATAGAAGCTGTTTTTAGGTCTCTTAAGTCAAATATATAATGCTCTACCTCCTTAATCATTATTGCAAGTAGATGGTTGCTATATGCTTCTTCCGCAATAGATAAAGCTATAAATTTCTTAACATGAGGCCAAATATAGTCATTTTTAATTTTAGTTAGAATCAAGAGACTTGGATTACTAACCAAAAATGAATCCATCGTAGCTACTGCTTTATTCAAGTAGGTCAATTTTTCCTCTGAAGATAAACTGTCTTGAACTACCAACTGAATAATTTCATGAATAGTAAAAGTTTTGTTTAAGACGTCAAGAGACGTATTTACTTTAGAACTTTTATTATTTTCTGGATCTATCTTATTTTTTAAAAGTAGAGAATATTTTAGGAGGCTAGTAATAACATTTTCTTGTTCTGCCTCATTTAATTTTAGATGTTGTATAGAGTATTTTCTTAATAAGCTGCAAGGAATATTTTTATGATTTAAAAATGAAGATAAAACTAATAATTCATACGCATGGGGAGATTCTTGCTTAAGATTATTTATAGACAAAGATAAAATTGTAAGGATCGTCTTATGCTCTTGATCATCTTTCCATAATTCTTGGCGCTTTGTTAAAAATAAATTACGATATTCTTCTATACTTGAACTAGGGTGATGCTTTATATAAAGGGCTGCTTGCGCTATAGCCAAAGGATAATCTTTTAATAGCTCAGCCAAGGCATTAGCGTTTTCTTTTTTGTTTTCTCCTGTTATACTTACTATTAATTCAACTGATTCATCACGGGTGAATTTATCTAAATTTAGAATATTTTTCCAAGCTAAAGGATTCTTTGAAGTTACTAGAATATCACCAGATCCAGATGAATTATGTAGTTCAGGTATGTATTCTTCAATCTGTCTCCCCTCCTCTACGTTATCAAAAATCAATAACCAACGCAAGTTAGTAGCTCGCAAACGATTCTTTATTTGTTGGATAAGTTCATTTTGTTTAACATAGAGGTTAACTTGTAGCGAAGGTTCATTAACTCTATTCCATTCTTTCCCTAAATTCATAAATTGCTCAGATATATTTTGATCCCCGTCAAACCACCAAACAATATCGTAATATTTTCGATAAGAAGAAACATATTTTTTAGCTAATTGTGTTTTTCCAATGCCACTGCTTCCAACTATCGCCACAAAATTACTCTGCTTGGTAAAAGAACCATGCAAGCTCTCTAATAAAGCTTCTCTTCCGGTAAAATATTCATTAGCTCTGTTAACATTCCATATCTTAGGAATTTCTGCCTTTGTTCCAGCAAAACTATAGCTATCATAACATAATAAAAGTAAGACAAATACCAGTAAGCGCACAACTTCTCCTTCAAAAAGATGTTTTATAAATCTCGTACATCTCCTAGCTAAGTGGCAATATTAATGTAATAGTTTTTCCATTATCAACAACACAGTCTAGCGTTAATTCTCCTTTTAAATACTGAATAAATTGAACCATTATCTCCATATCCATCTCTAGCGGCAAAAAAGACCAGTACTCGTTCGCTTGAATATTACGTTCATTAGTAATTCCAAAACCATTGTCTTGAATAGTCAAAATCAATTCCTTTTGGTGGTTACGCTCTTGTATGGCTGCAACAATATTGATAGTACTATTTGTTCGTAAAAATATAATAGTCTCTCTAAATAAATTGACTAAAATTTGACGAAACAAAAGCTCATCTATTAAAATAGTGGACGTTTTATGAGAAATATCAATAGTGACAGTTAATTGCAGCAGGAGTATCTCTTTAGAATAAATTAGAAGAATATTATTAAGAGTTTCATGTAAGTCAATAGATTGCAAATCATTTTCTGGCACACAACCATAATAAACTAGACTAGTTAGTTTATCGTGTAATTGATCTAGGACTACGGCCTGCTTGCCTAGGTGATATACAGCATCCTTTTTTTCTTCAAGAGCTTTAGCTAAAATCCATATACCTTCTCTAACATCATTTAATTTGGATCC
>CANDYO010000211.1 GCA_947424995.1 Rickettsiales bacterium
GCTATGCTCTTTTTGCAAAAATAAGTGGCTTCAAAAATTATTTTTACAATATTTAAAAATACATAGTTGTTGACGTAAGATCTATAAAAAAATGCTCATATACCATTACCTAGATTAAATTATAGATCAGGGTGATCAATACATTGTTTGGTATGTTCGTAGATACCTAAAAGATTTAGGACTGGATCAACTCCATTGTAATAATTATCTTTATTAAAAACTTTCATTGCCCATTCTTTGGCATGAACACAATCTTTGTTTGATAAGTAATATTTAGCTACAATGAGTTGTTCATCCATATCTCCTGATTTAGCTTCAGAGAAAGAAACTTCATCTAGGGTAACAGGATTTGTTGCCAGTTGTTTTCCTAAAGCTTTGCCACCATAATCTACAAATATTGTAACTCTTTCTTTTGGTTTTGCCATAGTAGCCTCTTATTAATTAATATTTGGTAACTGTCTCTTTTGAGATAACGGCAATATATAGTATATAGACATTATGTGTCAAGAAGAGTTACTTAAACCTTAGTCAGCCCCAAAGTTACCTTTAAATCTTCTAGCTCTCTTGTCTCAACAAATTCATAACCAACTGCCTTAGTAAATTTAGCGTCTGCTAAAGTTTGTTCATTGATAAAACTAATAAAAGGTGTTAGCATTTTTTGACTGTCTTCATCAATTTCAATAGCTAAATTAATATGATCGGCAACATCAAAACCTAGATCTTTTCTAGCTTGTTGAATTACTCTGATTAGATCTCGAGCAACTCCTTCTGCTTCAAGTTCAGCAGTTATAGTTAGATCAAGTACGCATAGAGCTTTATTATCATTTAAAGCTTGGCTACCAACTTGGTTTTTTGCTTCCAAAATTAGCTGCGCTTCTTCTGGTAATAATTCTTCTCCAGCAATGATAATTTTGCCATCGATCTCTTGCCACTCATTTTGTTTGTTAGCAGCGATAATATCTTTAATTTTGCTAGATAAGCGTTTACCCAATAATGGGAAATTAATTTTTAATTTAAAATTAGCTTGCTCGGCTAAGTTTTCACTAATCACCAATTTTTTGATATTGATTTCATCTCTGATTAAATCTATAAAATTATGTAGGTAACTCAGATCGTTACCGTAAATAGTTAATTTAGATAATGGTTGACGAGTACGGATATTAGCGCTATTTCGGATAGCCAAAGCGCTGCTACATACTTCACGAACTTTATCCATTTGAAGATTTAAGATTTGCTCATCCTTAATCATACTAACATCTGGAAAGAGGCAAAGATGGATAGAGTTTTCAGGCCCGAATTGATCATTATACTTAAGGCCAATGTAGATACGTTCGCTAACCAAAGGAATAAGCGGCGCTGCAGCTTTTAAAATAGTGATTAAGCAGCTATATAGAGTATTGTAAGCTTGTTGCTTATCTGAATCATGCTCTGTTTTCCAAAAGCGTTGACGGCTTCTGCGAATATACCAGTTGTTTAAAACTTCAAAAAATGCATCAACAGCTTCATAAGCAGAGGCTATTTCATACGAATCCATGCTTCGTTTAATTGTTTCTACGCTAGCTTTTAGCTTGGTTAAGATATAACGATCTAAATTTTGAGTTGATGAAAAATCAAGCTCGGCTTTAATTTCATCAGAGTTAGCATAAAGGGTAAAGAAGTTATAAGCATTCCAAATCGGTTTGATTGAAAGACGTAAAGCATCTTTTACCATCCGACCATCTTTATCGATCAGTAATTCAAGGCCCTTAAGTACTGGTGATGATTGCATCAAAAAGCGTAAACTATCTGAACCATAGAGAGCAAATAGTTCTTTAGGATCAGCATAGTTTTGTAAGCGCTTCGAAAGCTTTTGGCCATTAATATCTAAAATCACTCCATGACAGATGCAATTTAGAAAAGGTGGACGGTCAAAAAGAGCGGTGGATAATACCATTAGAGTATAGAACCAGCCTCTTGTTTGAGCAGAATACTCAACGATAAAATCGGCTTGTGGAAAATGATCCTTATTTTCAAATGGATAATGAGCTTGACCATAAGGCATTGAACCGCTTTCAAACCAACAATCGAACACATCATCAACTCGACGCATCATTGATTTTCCACTAGGATCATCAGGATTAGGGCGAATTAAACTATCAATAAATGGTTTATGTAAATCAGCTACTTTTACGCCAAAATCTTGTTCTAATTCAGCAATTGATCCATATACATCAATACGTGGAAATTCTGGATTATCAGAAAGCCAAATCGGGATTGGCGTTCCCCAGAAACGATTACGACTGATTGACCAATCACGAGCATTTTCAATCCATTTACCGAATAGACCATCTTTGATGTGGCCTGGGATCCAATTGATTTGTTGGTTTAATTCCACCATCCGGTCTTTAAATTCAGTCACCTTAACATACCATGACGGAACAGCTTTGTAGATCAATGGAGTATCGGTTCTCCAGCAATGTGGATAATTATGGATATATTGTTCAGTGCGCAGCCAAGAGCCTAAGTTTTTAAGTTTCTTGATTATTTCATCATTCGCGTCAAATATATTCATGCCTACAAAGTCAAAGACCTCACTGGTGAATTTACCTTGTGCGTCAACCGGACAAACCAGTGAGATATTGTTTTTTTCGCAGAGTATTTGATCATCTTCACCAAAGCCAGGTGACATGTGCACCACGCCAGTGCCATCGCCTTCCACTACAAAATCACCAAGCAGAACTTTAAAGCTATTAGGGTGACCCACAAAATATGGCAACATCGGCTGATAGCTTAAATCCGCTAAGTCAGCACCTTTAATGATTTTTATAACTTCAGTACCAATTTCATTAGCATAAGTTTGTACTGCAAAATTAGCTAAAATATAGCATTGATTATCTTTAATTACACATGCGTAATCCATTTCTGGATGCACCGCTAGGGCTAGGTTTGAGGGTAGGGTCCATGGAGTAGTAGTCCAAGCCATAATCTTATATGCATCATAGCCACTGGGCAAAAATGCTGGCGCTTCATTTAAAGTAAAGCTGACGGTAATTGATTTATCAGCTCTTTCGCGATAAGCGTTATCAAGCCTAGTTTCGAAATTAGACAAAGGAGTTTCAGCTGCCCAAGAATAAGGCATTACTCGCATGGCTTGATAGATTAATCCTTTCTTATAGAGCTCTTTAAAGGCCCAAATCACTGATTCCATGAAATTAGTATCCATGGTTTTATAGTCATTTTTAAAATCTACCCAACGGGCTTGACGAGTCACATATGATTCCCATTCACCGGCATAGCGCATCACTGATGACCGGCAATGTTCATTAAACTTAGCAATACCAAATTTGGTGATATCTATTCTGCCAGAAATACCCAATTCTTTTTCAGCGCCAAGTTCAGCGGGAAGGCCATGGCAATCCCAACCAAATTTACGCTCAACTCGTTTGCCGAGCATCG
>CANDYO010000212.1 GCA_947424995.1 Rickettsiales bacterium
AAAAATCTTAACTCAATGCGCTTTATCATGAAAGCTATTGAATATGAAGCAGAGCGTCAAGTTAACATCTATGAAGCTGGCGGATCAGTTGATCAAGAAACCAGATTATTTGATACTGACACTGGCGAAACTCGTACTATGCGTAGCAAGGAAGATGCTAGAGATTATCGTTATTTTCCAGATCCAGATCTAATGCCAATTACATTAACTCCTGAATTTGTTCAACGGATTAAAGATAGCTTACCTGAATTACCAGAGCAAAAGCAACAACGTTATATCGATGATCTAAATCTCTCTCGTTATGATGCGGAAATTCTAACTCTAGAGAAAGAAACCGCCATTTATTTTGAAGAGGTTATCAAAGATAATGATCCTAAAATGGCAGCTAACTGGATTAGCGCTGAATTATTTGGCCGTTTGAATAAAGCTGGTATTGAACTCAATGAGTGTAAAATAACTCCAAACAAGTTATCAGGTTTATTAAAACTAATTAGCAGCAATGTTATTTCTGGAAAAATTGCTAAAGATGTATTCGATATAATGTTTGAAACCGGTGATGACGCAGCAAAAATAGTTGAAGAAAAAGGTCTGCAACAAGTTACCAATTCATCAGAAATTGAAGCAATTATCATGCAAGTTTTACTTGAGAACCCAGATAAAGTAACAGAATTCAAAGCTGGTAAAGATCGATTATTCCCTTTCTTTGTTGGTCAGGTGATGAAATTATCTAGTGGTAAAGCAAACCCAGCCGTCGTCAATGATTTACTTACATTAAAGCTAAAATAATTTATAAGGTTTGGTATGAGTGCTATTGAATACGTTATCAATGATAAAAAAATGATTTGCCTTAACGTTATGCATTTTGACTATGGCAACGGTTTACAGACCACTCCTACCACACATGAAATAACTTGTATAAAGCTTAAGCTAATGGACTCTAAGATAGTAACTATTTTATCAAAATTAGAGCATTTAAGCGATACTTATAAATGCTCTTCAGTCGAATCCTATAATAATTTAGAAATCAGAAAAATAGGCCCTATTCTTGAACAAACCACTTTTACCTTAACTATTTTAAAAGAACAAATAGCAAGCCAACATTATAATATTGTAAAATCTAAGCTTACGATTAGTGATGGTATGGATATATTTAAGAGCCTTAATAACTATAGCACTAATAACTTACATGAAGCTTTCGAAAAAAATGACTCCATTACCAATATAGGTTGGCTTGGGACTTTTATATTCGGGATCGGAGCTATAGGGTTTATAATTGCAGACGAACATATCAAAAATCATCCTATATTTAGTGGTTTTAACGTTTTCGCTACATTTACTGGGTTAGTAATTACCGTCGCTGCTGCTTATCAATATCACAATGAAATCACCCATAGAATTGCTGATATTAACTATGACTTAGAACAATTAAGTATAGCTTTAGGCAATGTTGGTGAGTTTATTGATGGTTAGGGTTAGCGTGATCCTCTGACGAAAGCGCTTAAAAAGCGCTTACCAGGAATTGTAAAAGTTCATTTTTGCACTACTTGAGCAGTCTTAGTGGAAGGATTCCTAGCAGAATTAGTGCCCATACTGCTTCCAGGCGCATTGCGAATTAGATTAGACCTCACACGTATACTTTCAATTGTGACTTCTGGCTTTGGTATTGTACCAGTTCCTTGATCAACCATTGATGTAACCGTTTTTCCTTCTACCTTCTGAACTACAAAACCACTAGGGTCTTTCGCTACTGGAGGATTAACACAACTTGCTTTGTTGCCATATTCTGCATCAACTATTTTACCCTTAGCATCAATAAGATAGGTTACCTGAAAGTCTTTACCTTCTCTACCAGCACGAGGATCTTGATAAGTAATTAACTTCATTCCACCTTCAAGTGCCTGCACCTCAATTGCTTTAAATTTATTCTCTGCTGGAGTTGATTTCATTGCGGTTTCATATCGTTGCTTAGCTTCAGCATAATCCGTAGTGCTCTTTAATGATTGTTCTAATTTCTGATTTAATTGCTCAGTCGGCGGTATTTGCACGACTCCTTTAACTGGCTTATTTGCTTGTTGCACTGGTGCTGTATAAACTGGTTGACCATTTATAGAAACAACTTTACCTACTGCAGTAGCTTTAGCTGTCATAGGAGCATCATTCAAATGTTTATTCTTTTCTCGCAAATGACGTTGATGAGCAAGTACAGGCAACACACCATGAACACTATTATTTCCACTGAGGTTATATATTCCTTCTAAAGCAAGCGAAACCGGCACCATAATAGGAGCTAATAATCCAGTTTTAAATGTTTTCCATCCGGCGTTTAAGTTATTTTTTGCTCTTGTAAGAGATTCTTTATTTCCAGTTATCCTCCATAAGTTCCTTGAACTGCTGACTTTCCTAATACGTATAATCCACCAAGAGCATAAATTCCACCGGCAAGAATAGCAACTAAAGCCGCGGGAACAGCGCAACCTATTTTAACTAGACCTTTCACTCCTACTCCTATGCTTCCTAAAATCCCTCGATTATCATTTTCTTTTTCTACCTTTGCTTTTCTTTCTGCCCACCACTTTGAAGCAGGCTCTGAATCCGTATAAACTGCACTACCACCCCCACTAGAAAATGATGAAAGCCCTGCAAATACTTCAAAAACTTCAAACATAAAAACCATCTTTAATATAAATAATTAGCTTATTATCTTCTTCAATAGTTAAATAATAATTAAGATTATATTTTTCTTCCGTTCATTAGCTCTTTTACTATCTCTGGATCCATTAAAGAGATATATCACTGAAATTATCTACTTCTCCTGCTGCAATTTTACACAGGATTCTTCGCATAACTTTACCAGATCTAGTCTTAGGCAACTGGCTAGCCCATCGAATCTTATCTATAATCTCTTTTTATTACGTTACTATAATTGTTGGTTGTAGCAAAGACCCTAAAAAACGGCTCCATTTAATTGGGTAAATACCATTCTTAGAAATTTAAAATCTGCACTAGCTGGCACATATCATAAACTTTCAAAAACTTATCTTCCAAGACATCTTGCAACTTTTCAATATCGGTTTAATAGTAGATTTGTGTTGAGAGATACGATCAAAAAATTAGCATTTATATCTTTGCGAACTTTACCTATGCCAAAATAGCTTCTAAAGTTAGCTAAAAATACTACGTAATCAGGTAAATTTTTGTATTCCCTGTGGGAATAATTTTTACCTGGATCGCCGATACGTATTTGCGCCTTCGGCTTAAAACGCTCCTCTCGCGATGACGTTCGTAACTGAGATAAGTAAGCTTGCCAGGAATGACGAGTACTATTTTCCCACCCCTAACCTTCTAAATAATCATGTGATTGCATCTCATGCAACCTTGAAATAGTCCGTAAAAATTCAAAATGCCATTTACCGGATTTATAGATAGATTCCAT
>CANDYO010000213.1 GCA_947424995.1 Rickettsiales bacterium
TAAATAAAATCAGAGGACTTATAAAATGAAAATATTATTTACCTTTTTAGATAAAATAAAACAAAAATTATCACAATATTTTATAGCTAAAGATAATGATCCAGCAATGGTAAGAAGCAAACATTTGCGCTTAGGTGCATTAGTTAGCTTACTGTTTTTGGTAGCTTGTTATTTTTTACAAAATACTGGTGACGCAGTTAAGGCATTAGAAAATTTAAAGCTAAAAAATAGTCCTGAAGTTAAAGCACCTCTTAAAACTACAGCAGGGTTAGATGAACTTGCTAAAGGCACAAGCAATGAATTGCTTTGGACTGAAATTGAAGGCAAAGAATTAGAACAGTTAAAGGAGAAACAGTTAAATAGCGAAACTTCTCAAAAGACAGTCAATGAACATTTAGAAAGTAATAAAGTAAGCAAAGAAGAGATGGAAGCCATAATTCTTAATCTTAGTACTGCTTTAGAAGAAAGATATAACCAAAAGCTTGAACAAGAAATAAGCAAAATAAAGGTTGAAGAGCAAATAAAGCAAGTAGAAGCAAAAATTGAGGCTAAATCTTTCTTAAAGAAAAAACAAACTCGTAAATTGGGAGAATATATTCCCGCTAATAGCTATGCTCAAGGTAAATTAATCTCCGGCGTTGATGCTGGAGTTGGTATGACCGCAGAAGCAAACCCTAGGCAAGCTCTTTTACGTATTACTGGTGAGGTTATCTCAGCTGGCTATGGGAACAAATATCTTAAGACCAATAAATTAATTGGCTGTCAGATGTCACTTAAAGCAGTGGGTGATATTTCCAGTGAGAAAGTATATCTAGATGGCGTTGTAATGAGCTGCGCTAAAGACGCTAATAGCTTTATTGAGATTCCTGTTAAAGCTTATATCTCATCAATGGGTAAAGCTGGAGTTAGAGGAGAAATTGTTTCACGTGAAGGTGATATGGTATTAAAAAGCTTTGTTGCTGGTATTGCTTCAGGATTTGGTAATGGAGTTTCATCTTTAAGTCAACCTCAACAAAGCTTACTTGGGCCAAATAATGTTATATCTGATCAACAAAGAGCCAAAAGTTTACTCAATGGAGGTTTAGGAAGTGGTCTTAGTAATGGTAGCAATAGCTTAGCTGAGTTTTTTATTAAGAGAGCTGAGCAATATCAACCAGTAATCTCCGTAAATGAAGGAGTAGAAGTTAATATTGTCTTTCAAGAAGGTTTTAGTTTAACGGAGGATGCTGATGAAAAGTTATAACAATAATAGTCGATTTGGAAAATACAATTTTGGAAAAGTGATTGGCGCTACTTTATTACTGATCTTGGGATTATCAGTTTCTGGTTGTTCTGGATATAAAAGCAGTTGGGATTGTCCTAAGGTTAAAGGAATTGGCTGTAGTTCGCTTGAATATGCTGATGAAGTGGCTAGAGAACAAATCTTATTTAATACAGAGAAGAAGAATAAGAAAAAAATTCTTCTAAAACGTGATTTATTGAGTGAGCATGAATTTGAAGAGGCGGAGATTTATTAATGGAAGAGTATTTTGATAGTTTAAAGCAATACGGACAAGAAATCAAAGAAGATTTGAGTGAAGTTACCGCTAGCTATCGTGCTAAATGGACG
Source organism: Rickettsiales bacterium (assembly GCA_947424995.1). Taxonomy (GTDB): domain Bacteria; phylum Pseudomonadota; class Alphaproteobacteria; order Rickettsiales; family CANDYO01; genus CANDYO01. Next base: position 1,610 of record CANDYO010000213.1, read on the forward strand.
AAAGATGATAGTAGTATTCAGCAGAAGCCGAAGCCAAGCATTAAGTTAAAGCAAAATTTAGATAATTTAAATCTTTTGGATTTTTTATCCTACAGAAGTTATGAGGCTAAAAACTGTATTTTCGACAATGAAAAAACCTTAGGGTTTGTTTTACGGGTTGGTCATTTTTCTGGCATGAGCGAAGCAGCTAAAGGAGCTTTTAGAAGCTTAATTAACAATGATTTGCCTGTAAATGCAACAATGCAGATAATAAATTATGCTTCACCAAGAATCGGTAATTTACTGGATTATTGGCATAAAAATAGTAATAAAAATGCTATCTTTCAAAAAATCTCTAAAGCTAGATATGACTTTTTTAAGAATTCCAGTTGGAAAAGCGCTCTAGCTAATAATGGAACTTTAATAATTAGAGATTATGAGCTTTATTTTTGCTTTTCTATGCCTAAAACGAACAGTGATTCAGCAAATAGTGATACTTGTCTTAAATTAAAAGCTATGCAGGATAAATTCACTCAAGGCCTTAAGGCTATTAATAGCAATGCTTATGTTTTAAATGATCGCGATTTAGCTAATTTTCTACAAGAAATACTCAATCCTTCCAATGAACTATATAAACGAAAGAATACTGAGAGCCATAAAGACTTTACTGAACTTTTAAAATCTAACCAAATAATAGAAATGCAGAAGAACCAAGTGATATTTTCTAATAATTCCAAGGATTTTAATCCTACGGGTTTTAATTCTGCGGATCATAATTCTACAAATCAGTTTAGTTGCAGCTATAGCATTTTCGAAGTGGTTGGATTTCCTGAATACTGGGATTTAGAAAATTCAATTGATTATATTGGTAATTTTGAAACCGGGATTAGTCTGCCATGTCCTTTTTATATTAGCTTTGGCTTTACCTTAAGTTCTCGCGATCAATCACAAAGAATGGCAGATAAGCATCGAATGATTAAAACTCAGCAGAATGATTCTAAATTACCAATGTTCTTTCCTAAGATGCTAGAAGAAAATAATGATTGGCGCTATGTATCGGAAATGATTGGCAGTGGTGAGCGAATGGGCAAACTAGTAATGCATATAGTCTTAGCTAATACAAGTAAAACTCAAATAGAGATTTCCGAACAACTCTTGCAAGATCATTTTGCTAGACTTGGATTTAATTTAGCTAAAGTTCAGCATGATACGCTAAATAGTTTATTACAAACCTTACCCTTTGGTATTGGAGAAAACTGGCAAATATTAGACCAGCTTAAAATCCCAGCTAAGGCCCTATCTGGTGCATGTATTAATTTAATGCCCGTATTTGCAGATAGCCAAAACTATACTAGTCCACTAATGCTATTAGTCGGTCGTCGAGGTCAATTATTCTTTTTTGATAATTTTAAAACGGCTGATAACATTAATGGCAATTTTAATATGATTGTGGTGGGAGCATCAGGTCGTGGTAAATCAGTATGGCTCCAAGAATATACAACTTCATTATTAAGAAATGGAGGCCAAGTAGTTATTATTGACGATGGAAGAAGTTTTAAAAATACCTGTGAATTATTAGATGGAGATTTTGTTGATTTTGGCGGTGGAGAATTTTGTCTAAATCCATTTTCTTTATATAAGGGGATAGATAGCGCGGAAGCCACACAAGAATATAAAGAAAATTTTGAAGAGCCTTTTATCGATCTAATTGTTTCTATTCTTTGTATCATTATCAATTTAGATAAAAATAATGATTCTGATACTGAAATAGGACTTTATCGCAGTATTTTAACTAACGCAGTTATTGAAGTAATGAACAAAAAAGGAAAAAATGGTGGATTTTC
>CANDYO010000214.1 GCA_947424995.1 Rickettsiales bacterium
AGCTTAGGTGAAGGTGAAATTGAAGAATGGCATGAAGGATTATCTTATGGCGCTCATGAGATGAGAGATGGAATTCAAGTTAATCGCCAGAAAGTTATTCGTAGAGTCGTACTGCCATCAGAATTAATGATGCTAAAAACTGGCGAAGGCTTTATCAGCTTTGCTGGATTTGAACCAGCAAAATTTAAGTTTGCTGATTATAGCTTTAAGAAAATTGCCGACGGTTATCTTGAAAATACTGAACTTTTAGAGTTACTCAAAGCAGAATTAGAGTTGGGAGAAAAACGAAGAAGAGAAATAGAAGCAAGACTAACAAATATAAAGCTTGAAAGTGACCAACCTAGTCTTAAAACAGTAAAGCCAGAATTATTTGAGAAAAACCCAAATTCTACGGATAGGGTAAAGGCTGAGCAACAAGCCACATCTATGGATATATGAATAATGACACATAATAAATAAATTTAAAAAGAAAAGAAATAAAGAGAAAAATCTATGTTATCAACACGCGTATTTAAGAGTTCCGGCTCTGCTACCAGTTATTACTCCCATGGTGATTATTATGGCAGTGAAGGAGAAGGCATTTGGTTTGGTGAAGGCGCAAAAGATTTAGGGTTAACTGGAGATTTTGTTGCTAAGTCAGATAAAAGTTTTAGTGACCTATTAAAAGGGGTAATGCCTAATGGACAAATATTAGCTAGAAAAACAAAAGATGGTTTGGAGCATTGTCCGGGAGTTGATCTAACATTCTCTGCACCAAAAAGCTTTTCTATTCAAATGCTAGTTTATTCACCCCTTAAAGAAAAACAAGCGATGGAAACAGCTTTACGCAAGTCTGTTACCAATACGCTTAAATATATAGAAGAAAAAGGCTATGTAGTGGCTCGCAAAGGACATAACGGAGTTGATAAAGAGCCAATTAATAAGCTAGCATTTGCAACTTTCATCCATACTACCAATAGAAATCTAGAGCCGCAGGCTCATGTTCATTGTTTTTTAGCTAACGCTGCAAAATGTCAGGATAACAAATTTAGAAGTATTTCATTTGATAAGATTCTGCAAAACAATAAATTTTTTGGTCAGGTGTTTCGTAATGAATTAGCTATAGAGACTAAGAAACTAGGCTATGACATTACTCCTATCATGCTTAGTGATGGAAGCAGTTCATTTGAATTAAGTAAAATTGATAATAAACTGATTCAAGGTTTTTCAACCAGAAGAAAAGAGATTGAAGAGTTATGTAAGCTATATAACGTTACTACCAAACAGGGACGAGAAACAATCGTTATTAATTCTCGTAAAGCTAAACGTTTAAGTCATCAAGGAGAGTTAAGTAATGTTTGGTCGACATTGGAGCAAAAAATACAACAAGATATTATAAAGCAAGACATTACTAAAGATAGTTTAAATAAACTCAATGAAGAAGCTACTCAATCTAAAACACTTACTGCATTTATTAAGGCATATAATTTTATTGTTGATAAATTTTCATCGAGTATTTTTAAAGGAAAAGATAAATCAGAAATCAATCAAGCGTCCTCTTCTCCTCTTACTTTAAATGATCTGGCTCATTTATGCATTGAGGATGTAACTCATCATAATAGTGTATTCTCTAAAGAAGAATTAGCAAAAAAAACGCTGAAATTTGCTATTGGGAATTATACTATTAGAGAGATAGACGCAGAGCATCAAAAATTAGAGCAAGTTGGAATATTAATTAGGCATGGAGATCTTTATACTAGCCAGTCTCTTTTAAATCAAGAAAAATATATCCTAAAGCATGCACAAAATGCTATTGGCGGATGCAAAGCTATTTTAGAAGAAAAATATTTCGCAGCACATTTTGATAAGTTTTGCCAGAGAGAATTAGCAAAAAACTTTAATTTTCAGATGAATAAAGAGCAGCAGAAACTAGTGAAGCATATTTTATCTTCTGAGGATAAAATAATTAGCGTTGTTGGATTGCCAGGAGTAGGAAAATCAACGGTTCTTAACGCTGTACGTGATATAGCTGATAATAAAAAAACTAAAATCATTAGTTTAGTATTTAATCAGGCAAGTTTTGAAGGACTAGCGCCCACTGCGTCAGCTGCAAAAACTTTAGGGTTAGCTATAAAACAAGAATCTAATACAATTCATAGCTTTTTAGGGCGATATCAAGGTTATATAGAAGGTAGAGGAAGCAAAGAATCTTTAAAAAACTTAGAAGGAAAATTCAAAGATACAATGATTTTTGTTGATGAGGCTTCACTAATTCCGACCCATATTATGCATAAGCTGACCGTTCTTCAAAAGATATTAAAATTTAGAATGGTTTTAGTTGGAGATACTAAGCAGTTAGCAGCAGTAGAAGCTGGTAAACCATTTGAGCAAATTTTACAAATTATTTCTCCATTTCGTTTAACTAAAATTGTTAGGCAGTCTCTAGAAAATCATAGAATGGCTATTATTGCTGCAAGTGAAGGTAAAGTAAAAGAAACTTTTGCTATCCATAATAATAATATTCTAGAAGAAAGTAATTTAAAGCAAGAAGCAACTAAATTATATCTTCAGAGCGATAAAGAAAAGCGAAATAATACCTTACTTGTTTCTCCAACTAGGGATTTGCGCGATAAAATAAATGATGACATTAGATTAGGGCTTCAACTAGAAAAGAGTCTTAAAGGCGAAGAGTTAAAATTTAGCTCTTTAAGACAAAAAGATATGAGTATTGCCGATTATCAATTTGCACATGTCTTTAAAGTTGGTGATGTATTGAAATTTCATAAAGCCTATAATGCTATTAAAAAAGATGAATATTTGCAAATTAAACAAGTGAACCATTTAAGTAATAATCTTATTTTAAAAAAAGAAAATGGCAAAGAAGTAATGTTTTACTTAAAAAAGGAAGTTGATTATAAAAGTAAGTTTGAGGTTTTTGAGAGAAGAGAGCTTAAACTTCAAGAGGGCTTAAAAATTATCTTTACTAAAAACAATAAAGACCACAGGCTCATTAATTCTGAAACAGCAATAATAAAGCAAATTAATCAAAAAGATATGTTATTGCAATTTGAAAATAACTTAAGCACAAAAATACCGTTATTAGCTTTAAAGCATGTTGATTATGGCTATTGCATTACAGTACATTCATCGCAAGGTAAAACTTTTGATAATACAATTGCAGCCATTAATAATCATCCTTTGCTTAATGAACAAAAATCTTGGCTGGTAACTTTATCTAGACATAGAAATGAATTAACGATTCTTACTCAAGATAAGCAGAGATTAGAAAAAACATTGATTCAAAATGATGGTAGACAAACGTCTGCAATTGAACTGCAATCAGTTACTAGTCTTAAATCTACAGACATTGCATTATCAATGGATAAAAATCATGTTAGGACTGAAGAAGAAATAAGTAACATTCAGAAAGATAATAAATTAAATGATGTAA
>CANDYO010000215.1 GCA_947424995.1 Rickettsiales bacterium
TCATTTCCTTAACTTTATTAGGATTTTTTCTGATCCATTCAAGATGTTTGTTAATCTGATCATTTATCGACTCTGCTGATTTAGAAGTATCGATGTAAAGAAAATTATCACCGAAAGTTTCAATCAAGAATGGATGCTGATCGCTAATTCCTATAGCCCCAGATGCAGCCGCTTCAAAAGCTCTGCCGCTAGGAGTTCCACTCTTAATATGTTGATTACTATGGAGCATTAAACTAATACCATGCTTACGAATTATATCTATAACTGCAGAACCAGATCCTTCAAAATAGCCTTGATAAGCCTCACCTACTAGATTTTGCCAAGATTCAACTGATCCATAAAATACCGCCCCTTCATTTTCGGCTAAACTTTTAAACACTTTGCTAAACTTAGAACCTTTCCTTTTTTTATCCCAATTCACTCCCATATAAACGATTCGCTTAGGCTCCACTTCTACAAATTCTTGATATTGCACAGCTGAATAGCCTTGAAACCCATAGAACTTATGCCCCTGAGATTCAATATAGTTTTTAAATAAGCTAATCTGAGGCGTTGAAATTACGAAACCATCAAAAAGCTTGAATTCTGGGAATTTATCTTCTTTAAATTGAGGGTAGAAGCTAAAAAATCCACCGAAATAGGTGGCTACTGGATGAGCAACCAATGCATAAGACTTATATTTTAAAGAGCTATCCCTTAAGCCAATATCAGTCCTCCAATTATTGGTAAAAATAAAATCTGGATTGATGGCTTTTATTTCTTCTTGATTATCCTTCACATTTTCAAACAAATAAGTTTCCCAACCAAGTCGTTTACAAGCCGAAACAATTCTGTAGCCTGCCTCTCTATCTGCTATAGCGCCAACCTGAGTAATGATAAAAACTATTTTATATTTGTCCTTTATCTTTGTATCTTGATACTCAGCTGACCAATCATATTTTTTATCATGCTGTTCGTAATAATAAATAATGGCTTGCTTAACTACATAGGCCATTATAATATACGTTACAAAAGCTAAAGCTAACCAAGAGAATATTTTTATAATTTTCTTCATAATATTTTGAGTACCTAAATAAATTATGTCTAAAAAATACTGGATCTTTCTCTCAGCATTTTTATTTTTTTGCTTAATAATACTGAAATATCATTTTAGCGATACTGATATTTCTCTATATCCAGTAAAAAATTCAAATAAAGCTTATACTTCTGAAAAAATATGGCTGATTTCCTATGCTAACCAGGGAGTGCACATTCAGAATCAGAGTAACCTTACTATGTCAGCTGCTATGTATCAAGCTTTTGACGTTGTAATGCCTTACCAACCTCGTCATATTGATCCCACTTATTACAAATTGCATGAAGCCATCTTATCACAAAATAGAGGCGGAGGATACTGGCTATGGAAACCATATTTTATTTCCAAAACTTTAAAAATGATGGCTGAAAATGACGTCTTACTTTATATAGATAGCTCTGCTGTTTTTAGAGAAAAAATATACGATCTACTAGATCTAGCTAAACAAAAAGATATTATTCTTTTTCCTAATTTTCATTCTAATCGAGGGATGATCAAGAAAATAGTAATTGATAAAATGGTTAATGGAGATGAATCATACTTAGACAAAGTACAATTAGATGGCAGTACTATATTATTACGTAACACTGCTAAAACTAGAAAATTAGTTGAAGAATGGCTTAAACTTTGTGAAGACCCAGAGCTTATAACTGACTCCCCAAGCAAAAATGAATATCCAGATTTCAAAGATCACCGTCATGATCAAGCTATTTTGAGTATTTTATACCATAAAAATCCGCAAAATTATTTTCTCTATGAAGACTATCCAGCTAGAATGGAAGCCGCCATTATCACTAGAAGAAAAAATCAATGCAGCATGTTACCCATTACTTATGGCGACGAAACTAAATTTACTTGGCTTGATGGAGTTAAATACCGCTCAATATTTTGGTTAATCGGCTGCCAAAGATTCAAAGGGAATTGATGCGTCATCCACAAAGAGGTGAACTCATTCCTTTTTGCAAAGCATCTAATGATATATCAGCGCTATCAACATCAAGAATTTGTATATTCATTGCATCATTACTAATCAGATTCATAAAAAAAGCCATTTTCATATTCTGATCATGATTAATATCAGTCCCCGTTACTCCTTGCTCTTGTTGAGCAAAATTAATTTGATAATTATCACCATCAATTAAAGTATCTCCTCTAGTTAACTGCACAACCATCAACTCATTCTCACTACTAAATTGGCAATTTGGAAATAATATATGCAGGGTATGATTTTCTGGTGTTAAAGCTATACTATAATCAAAACTACATAACATGTTATAATCATTATGATCCTCTACATCATGGAAATTAAAAAACATATCATCATTTTGATAAATTTCTTCGATTAAACCATTTTTCACAGAACATGACCAATCATCAAATTGATTACTCCATTCAGACATACTCATAAATTTTACTCTTTTTTATTAATAAATTAACTATTACTCTAGCAAAAAGTTGTGTACCTGTAAAGATATTAATTTCTCCTTCTCGATTTAAAGTTATAATTTGATAAAAGCAATAAATAGTGTTTTTCATTAACTGATTATTAACCGTTCTAATCTAAATTCAACTTTTGATTCAGTGCTAATATACAATTGGAGATAGAGAGAATGACTGTTGATTATTATCAAGATGCAAACGGTAAAATTCTTTTAAAGAAAACAGACAGCGAACAAAAAGATTTAAATAAGCAGTTATTTGAAGCCGCATGGAAAGGAGATAATGATGCAATAGTTGATTTATTGAGCAAAGGTGCGCAAATAAATAGCACTCATGATATGGGAGCCACAGCTTTATATGTTGCCGTGGAAAGGAACTTTCCTAAAATAGTTGAATTGCTTATAGATAACGGAGCAAATGTTAATATAGCTCTTGCAACTGGGGATGCACCGCTTCATATGTCAACCTCTAGGGGCTATACCGAAATTACAAAATTGCTTTTAGACGCGGGAGCAGATAAAGAAGCAATCACAGAAGAAGGCAGCACTCCAGCAGTACTTGCTTCATACCATGGAAACCTAAAAGATCTTGAACTGCTTTTGGACTATGGAGCAGAAATAATATCTGACCATATACGCACCGTTTTACAACAACTTGCTCATAATCGTGATAAAACGCCAGAATATAACAGATTATACCAACAAATAATGAATCGTTATTTGGAATATGTTAAAACCTCGAAAAAAGATCAAACTATTGATCCAAATGAAGACTTTGAAGTAGTTATTTCAGTATGTAAAAGAGATATATCTTTTTGGGCTCCAATAGAATTTCCAACTGAGAGAGTAACTGTTTATAACAAATGCGGTAAAGATTTGAGCAATCTTCCAGCTAATTTCAAAATAGAGAA
>CANDYO010000216.1 GCA_947424995.1 Rickettsiales bacterium
TACCTGCCTCATATGGTAAACTAGATAATTTATTAGATTTTAAAAAATTAGATACAGCGCTTGATCATGCGCAAAATTCACTTACTAAATATGTAGCTACTATTGCTACAGGTGCAGATCCCCTTGACATTAAAGCAGAAGTAACTGCAGATCTGAATCGCGTTGTTAAAGTGATAGCGCATATGACTTCAGATCAGTCTCCGTCTGCAACTTCTGTCCCTATGGTAAAGTTTAATGGTGAAGTAGTGGCGTATTTAGCAGAAATGGCGCAGAGTACTCCATCAGAGGCAGCAGCAAAAGCAAAAGGAGTAGCTGATCCATATCATCTTTCAGATACGAATATTATACTAAACAATGTAGCGGTATTTAATACAGCTATGGATGCTTACCTAGATGTTAATAGTTTTAGCAGATTAGGTAAAGCAATGGGTGAGGCAAATGGTGCTATCGCAGATTTAGTTGCTGGAATCAAGGTATACTCAGCTCAAGAAGCCCCAGCATCTCCACCTCCACCCGGAAGTCCATCTGCTCCCACAAGTCCTCCAGCTGGATCACCTGCTCCTGCTTTGTTAGCTTTAGTAAATATTGCGACTAAGGAGGTAACTGATGTTGTTGATATGGCAAGTGGAATTTTAGCAAAAATCGCTCCTTTTGATGTTCAGGGTCAAAGTCCAGCAAGTGTTATGCTACAAGCTATAATCGCAGCTCCAGGTATAGCTCCAAGTCTAGAGCAACCTTTAGGATTTGGGTGGTATAGTGATACGAAAATACCATATCCAGCTAACTTTGCACCGGATACAGTAACTTTGGGAAAAACTTGGGTAGATTATGAGGCTTCAGTAATGACTCAGGCATATAGAATTGATCTTAACTCTGTGCTAGGTCAGGCTAGTAGTGATCTTTTTGTAAGTCTTGAAGGCTGCGCTACTGTGGCATGCTAGTTGTTAATAGCGCCAAATACTACTAAAAAATAGCTTCATTTTTTAAGCTAAAATTTACTTGAACTAGGTGAAGCTATTTTTTTAATAATCTTTTCGTTAACTAATAATTAATAATCATTTGATACTATCTATTTAGAGTGGCAAAATAAGGAGTTACTCTGTTTAACTTTATATAAGGAATAATTTTATGGTTAAGAAAAATGAACTATTTAATAATGATAAAGAATCAATGAATTTACTAAAAGTTATGCTTGATGGTAACGATCAGAGCGCTTCGCCTTCATGCAGTGGTGCACAACTATTATTAACTGCTAGACTTGTAGGAAAAGAGCTAGATGAAACAAGTCAAGCAGCGCAAGCTCTTATAGCTGTTCGTGCTAATGTTGGCGCATCTGATGCTGATAAAGCAGATGCATTAGCTGATATGGTATGTGAAACAAACGAACTTAGCGGTGCGATAAGAGATATTGCTCCAGAACTACCAATTCCTGCATATGTAAAACTAGCTGTAGCTTATAGAGATAGTCTTAATGCATTTGTAGTACAAGCAAAGACGCTTCCACTTCCTGTTAATTTTGATGGTAATTTGGGTGTGCTTGCAGCAAATTTAGCACAAGCTAATGACGAAGCTAAAACTATGATGAGTCTTAAAGTTGCACACGACCTAGATGCAAAAATAGACGCTGCACAAGATGATGTTGTAAACGTGATAGCTTTACGTACTGCTTCTCCTCAAAATCCTGTTGCTTTAATGGCAGTATACAACAAAGCTAATGGTGATCTAGTCGCTCTTCAAGCTAATGCTGCACACATCTTAACTCATGTAAGTACTGATCCTAGCGATCCATTATTCGTGTTCTTAACTGGTGTGCAAACTGGTCCAGTTGCTGTGCTAACCGATATTGCTAATTTGATAGCTACTCCTGCTATTGCAGCACCTAGTTTTGATACTGATTTATCTGCTTACAAAGCAGTAATAGCAGCTCAGGATGCTGCATCAGATCAGTTTAAACATGCTTTAGACTTTAAAAATCTACTCAGTGGATGTGGCCATGATCTAATTCAAGATATAGCTCATCATCACTAGTCTATCTTAATATTCTATTCTTTGAGTATTAAACATTATTATAGTAGCTTCGTTTTAATAAATGAGGCTACTATAGTTAATTTTACTTCCCGCAAGTTTTCACCTAAATTCCAAAATCTAAAAATCACCTATTTGATATAAATAATCTAAGGAGAAATTTTATGACCAATAATAATTTTGCTTTAATGGAATTGTTTTCTTTTGCAAAAAAAGGCTTATTGACAGCTAGATGCCAATTTTCAGAAGAATTGATATTTTGGACGATGGCGAACTATAATTTAGATAGTGCAAGAAAAGCTATAAGTAATTATCAAGCTAAAATTAGTAATAATGCTATTTCGATTGATATTATCCTGAATTTAAAAACAACTTTAACCGATTTGCAAAGCACTACAGATGAAATATTGTTAAAAGTTGAACCTACTGAACTTACGAATAACATTTCCCTATCGCAAGTTATAAGAGATCTTAGTGATTCAATACGGTTGGTACCGCGGGCTACGACAGAAAAAGTTACAGAATCAGGTATAACTCGTGATGTTATAATTACTATTTTAATTCCGCAAATAAGAGCAACTGCCCAAACAAATAGTGATGTTGAAGATTTAGTATATCAATTAGAAGCATTTAATAAAATTGCAAATAATCATGTAAATGATATTTTAACTAGCGATGATTTTAGAGATATGTTAGGACAATGTGCTGATGATACTGTAATGGAATTACAAGCTTCTTAGTAATGGTCGGGGCAGAGAGATTCGAACTCCCGACCCCCTGGTCCCAAACCAGGTGCGCTACCGGACTGCGCTATGCCCCGACAAAAATACTTAGAGAGTAAGTTATATACGTTCTAGTAGATAAAGCAATAGTTTTTTGTAATATTTAATTAAAATGAGCAGAAAATTTTTGTTTATATAAATCGACTATAAAATAATGCGATAACGTCATTCTTGGCCTAAGCTAAGCTTGGGCCGAGAATCCAGTTTAAAACTTTTGAATGCTCTACATTGTAAGGGAATTGTAAGAGATTTAATCTGGACCCTCGGACATCGCTTTCGCTTCGTCCAAGGGTGACGGCCTTTTTTGGCTTTGAGGCAGAAGACTGCTTTTCAAGCAGGCGATTATCTACTACTTAGGTTTAGTTTTTTTTCCTTTATATTCGTCAGGTTCGTAAAGATGAGTTGAATAATGTTCACGATAAGTACGATAAACTACAGTACCAGCAGCCTCAATCAATCTTTCTTGGCATAGCTCAAATCGATAAAAACAGATTTCATTTTTGCCAAATTGATGCAAGCGATCTTCAAAAAAATCTAAAGCATTTAAAAAGCACCAAGCTCTGCCATCATAAATTTTAACTTTAAAATATCCCTTATAGCCCTTAAT
>CANDYO010000217.1 GCA_947424995.1 Rickettsiales bacterium
CCACAAGTTGCGATCATTTTGAGACTAAGTATCAATGCAATGAAACAAAAACTATTAAAAAAGAATGTTTGGCAAAGGAATTTTGTTTAGGTGGAATATGCGATAAAAGCACCCGTAGTCAGCATAATGATTTTGGCTCTAGTATAAGTTATTTAAGTATTTTAGCGCAAATGAAGTCGAATGAATTAGAAGGATGTAGATGTCCTAATGGTAAAGATACTTGCGAAGCAGCGGAGATAGATCCAGCTAATTGTAAATTCTTTACTGGAGGTGCTAAACAATGCAAAAGAACTACTGGTGAACTTAATTGCTGCGATGATAGAGGATTTTTAAGGGCAGCATGGAAATGTTCACAAGGTGAAAAAGATTTGCTTACACAAAGAAAAGCTGGACTTTGTCACCCTGTTGGCAGCTGGAGAGGCAAAAAATGGAAAAGATTAACAAAATACCAATCATATTGTTGTTTTAAAAGCAAATTATCAAAAATAATCCAGGTGCAAGGAAGGCAGCAATTAGGGATTGATTGGGGAGATCAGAAATCTCCAGACTGTAGATCTCTTAGTTTAGCTGAAATTCGTCGTATTGATTTTTCGAGAATAGATTTTAGTGAGTTATATGCAGATATCGTAGATAAAGTTTCTACTAACCTTAATGCTAGCAAAGACAAAATAAGTCAAAAAATGAATGAATTTAAAGATGGTAACAAAGCTATCAATAATAAAGCAACCTCTGACATGATAAACAAAAAAATTAATCAATTTTATGGAGGCAAGAAATGAGAAAATTAATTTGGCTGAGTTTAATAAGCTTTATTGTTAACCCTCTTAATGCGGTTGCCTTTAAATTTACACCAGAGATATGCCAAAAATATAATTTGGGAAAAAATTGGTACTGCGAGGCAGAAAAGATTGATGCAAAACAAGATGAACTAAGTAGTAGTGATATTATGAATTCAAATCTAGCTCCAGAAGAAAAAGCAACGCAACTTAACAAATTGTGGGAAGTTCAACGACAAAGAGCAGTAATTACTAGCGATAGAAGTGAAATAGAAAAATTCTTGGAAACTCATAATTTGATTATTAATAAGGGAATAGAATTTGCAAAAAATACTCAGAGTTTAATTGAAGCAAGTCCAGTTTTAGCGGTTTCTAATAGCTATTATAAAAATATGCATGAACAAAATATCAAAGAACAAGAGCAAATGGAAATACTACAAAATGCATATCTTAGATATGGAATTGTATTTATTTATAGTAGTTCATGTCCACATTGCCATAGTCAATTACCGATTCTAAAAATGCTCAAAGAAAAATATCAATTCAAAGTAATGGGAATCAGTATTGATGGAAATTATTTTGAGGATTTAGATGAAAATATTACTGACGAAAGAATATCTAATGATCCTCTAGTGCAGAGTTTTCCAACCATTTTATTACTTGATAAGAAACAACCTGCCAAAATTTTTATCAGTAAAGGCTTAACCACAATTGATGAATTAGAAATAAGAATAGCAAGTAGAATTGGAGAGCGTGAATATGAACAAAAATAATAAATTAGGATTAATCTTTAGTCTACTGATTAGTGTAAGTAGCACAAGTGCTTTAGCTGGAATCGATGATGAACTTAAAAATGTTTGGACATCACTTGGGGGGCAAAGCGTAAGCAATAGTGCCGGCTATTATCAAGGACAGAAAGCTGGGCATTATTCTATGGGGTCAATGTATTTTTCAAGGCCTAAAAAGAATCGTCCTCTTATAAGCGTTAATTATCCAGAAATTGATTTTGATAAAAGCTGTTATAGCCAAGGCGTTTTAAATTTTGGCGGTATTTCATTTATATCAGGTAGTGAGCTTAAAGATAAAATGAAATCTATTGCTCAGCAAAGTGGTCTAATGCTAACTTATTTAGGGCTTAGTTCAATTAGCCCAATTGTCGGCGAAACTCTACAAGAGGTTTATAGCAAATTACAAGAATTAGGTGGCTTCTTAAGCGATGAATGCCAAGCAGCTAAACAGATCGTTGGATTTGCTGGCGATATGATGACTCAGCATTCAGAAAAAGCTAAAGATATTTATTCAAAAATGCATTTGAGTAAAGGTAGTAAGAATGATCTTTCGAGCTCTTATAAAGAGTTTCCTAAAGGGAAGAATAGCCTTCTTGATGAAGCTTCAGCAAAAGATGAACGATTAACTATAGAAAATGTTAATTTAGCATGGAAAGCATTGGATAAACTTAAAATTAACTCTAGCAATAACAATGAACTAAAAGAGCTAATGATGACCATAAGTGGAACAATTATCATTACCGCTAATCAAAAAAATGGCATGCCAGATTATCAATATATTTCTTCTAAAGTAACCAATCCAAGTTTACTAGAAGCGCTCATTAAGGGTGATCGCTCGATGAAAATCATCAGCTGTGGAAGTGAATATAATAAATGTCTTAAAACAATTGAAAAAGATAAAATGATCTCAAAAGGAGAAGGATTTGAAGAAAAAGTATTGGGCTTTTTAAGTAAAATTAGAACTGCTTTGGAGGAAGATACAGAACTTGGAATTACAGAACAGCATTTCTTGGCCAATAGCGGCATTCCAGCTTACGCCATTTATGAAAAACTTTATCAATATACCAATGGTAATCCAGAATATGAACAGGGATTACTTGTTGAACTGATTTCTTGGAATATTTTATATAATTACCTAACCGAAATGCTAAAAGAAGTCAATGAAGCAGCTAATAATCTTCAGATTGCCGCTAATACTGAACTAAAAGAATTTAAGGAGTCAATTAAATCAGCACAGAAACTATTAACTGAATATGAGATGACTGATTTATCGCGATATAAGTTACAACTACAAATGATTAAACGCGCTGAAGGAATGGAAGACATGATGGCTAATGAAATATCGCAATTACTAAATATGAGCAAACTTGCTCATTAATCAATCAGTTATTACCCAAGAATAAGCTAAAAATATTTTTAATAATTAATGACATAAAAGACGATATAAAAGACAGAAAAATTAGGAGAAAAAATGGAAACTTTTGAAATATATACTTTAGGCTCAGGCTATTATTTAGAAAAAATCTTTAATGCAATCAATTTGATTTTGGATCCGAGTAATAATTTTATTTCTGTAATGAAGCTATCATCTCTGGCAGCCGTTGTAATCTTAACGATTAGAGCTGGATTAAATAATGATTTTAAAACTGCAGCTAAATGGTTCTTTGGCGTTACAATTTTAGCTGGTTTGTTTTTGACATCCAAAGCTGATATACAAATTATTGATACTCTACCTGATTCTTATGGAAGGTTATCTGCAGCTAGAAGTGTTAAATCAGTGCCATGGGGATTAGCAGTTATTGGATCTACAACTTCAAGAGTTGGCAATTCAATAGCGCAAA
>CANDYO010000218.1 GCA_947424995.1 Rickettsiales bacterium
TTTCATCCATAAAGATTGAATTTAAAGAGCCATTCACGCCACGGCATATAAGCATAATTTATTTGATTTCCCTATTGTTATTTCGATGCTTATAGACTACATTTAGGCTTGGTCTACTTGTTAAAACTGGAGGTTATGATGAAAAAATTTGGATTATTAGCAATCACAGTTCTATCGTTAGCATTTAGCAACATTTCTATTGCCGAGCAGCAAGGCGATGAAAATGAAATGCGTTTGTATGATTCAGTTGTAGGAAGTCAAATGAATAAGGCGGCTGATAGTTTGTATGATTCTCAATATTTACTTAAAACAAATTATGCCTGTGGCTTTGCACCTTTTCCTCCAATTGGCTGTGTGGTTGGAGCTTGTGTTTGTGATCAGAACGGACGTAATTGCCAGTGGACGTTTATTTGCAAGTAGGATCATATGTTAGCTGGTAAGTTAATTGCATTTTCCTTAATTCTTACAATACCAGTCTTTTGTTCAGCCGAGTCGCTGGAGTGCGCTATGATCAAAGAGGAAATTTTGCTTGCTCTTAAATTGAGAAATCAAGATGATTATGATAGGCGTCTGCAGGAGGCTGTTACTATGGGGAATATGGATCCAAGAGCTGCTCAAGGTTATTATCAAGAAAAGCTAAATCGATCTATAAGAAATTTATTTGAGAAAAAAAGAAGAGGGCAGGAGTTAGAAAAAAACATGCAATTTTATAAAGATAATTGTGAAAAATAGTTTAATTGAATTTACTAACATTTTATTTCAATGAATTTTTTTATTGTTATCTTTCTTTTCATGTTTGTTAGCTCATGCTCTGGACTGCCGCCATCAGATCAGTCCACCGCATCAAAAGGATCAATTAATGATAGAGCTATTTCAAGAGGATTGAAAAAGTTTGATCTTATTAGGAATTTTGGGGAGCCTCTTGAAAAGAGTTCTTCTGGTTCAGAATATTGGATTTATAAGATGCGGGGTCATCTTAGTGGGGGTGAGTTTATTAATGATTATGGGGAATCGTTAATGAGTTTAAGAATTTATTTCGATGGAGATAGAGTTGCTAGCGTGTCTCGTGATTTCATCGACAATCATAATGAAAGTGATGCATGGATACTTGTTGGCAATACTCGTGCAGGTTCGAAATGGGTTTGCATCTACGATAGACATGGTATGCGTAAGACTGTTAAATCAACTGTCGGGTGCAGTTCTGTTTTACTTCAAAATTAATTTATTGAGTAACTAAAAAGCAGTTTTTAATAGAATTCTTAAAAAATTGCATTCAATATGAACATAAACAAGCCCTAGGATTCATTTTAAGGCACCTAGAAGCAATTATTTTTTAGAGTCTATATCTCGCCTTGCAAATTTATTTTAAACAAGCAATAGACGCATTTATTCTATAATAATAAATATCTTAAAGTCTAAATATTTTATGTCAAGAGAATTTTATCTTCTGGATAAGATAATAAGAGGGGAAAGTGGGGGAAGTAGGGTGCAAATTTAGGGAAAATAAATTATTCACTCCTTATATACTATATAGACTATATAGAGTCTGTCTTTATAGCCTATATAGTTTCTCAATCTCATAGTAACTCTTAGTTCTCTAAAGAAAGCTTTACGTTAGCGTTACTCTTACTACTACTTTTAGTTCTCTAAAGAGAGCTTTACGTTAGCGATAAGTAAGCTCATAGTAATTCTTAAGATAAAACTAGAATTAGGTTTTTAGATTTATCTTTACTTTGAGTAATGTCAAAGATCTTCATAGTAAGCATAAAGTAAATCTCAAGCTAACTCTAAAACTCCTAGTGAATTTAAAAGGCAGGGTTCGGGATAAAATCCCTCACATTAGAGGTAGTTTGACCTTTTGATTGCGTTGCTCAATCTCCAACTAAAGCTCTGGGTGCTTTTTCTTTTAGCTTAAGCGTTAGTTTCAATATTAAAAGCTTTCTATATCGTTACTGTAATGATTTTTAATATTTTCAATTAAAATCAGTAGGTTGCTAATTTATACAGGGTATTCCGTGTTGGGTTATGTGGTGCATTAGCTGGACATTTATCGATTAAATCTTTCTCATTGAGCCAGCGCTTCTGTGTCGAAAGGCTCTGCAAATAGTGCATTCTGAATATCTTCTAAAATATTTTTTAATCTTCTAGGGCTATGTTGGATATAGTTACTTGTAACGCTTCCTCCTGAGTGATTAAGCGCTGCGCCAATTGTGTTTAGGTCATAACCAAGTTCTGATGCAACAGTTGCAAATGTTCTACGCAAGTCGTGAGCTGTAAATTCACAATTAATCTCTTTGCATATTCTTTCAAAAGTGCGACTAGCTGTCATTGGGTGTGATGCATCTACTGGACTTGGGAATAAATATTCATTGCCGTCAATTCTTGCTAATGACCGTCTCTCAAACATGCATTTGGTAGCTGCGGTCATTGGAAGGGTGTGATCTCGATGGTTTTTTGTATCAATGGCTGTAAATATTTCTCTTTCTAAATCTATGTTCGACCATTTCATTGTTCTAGCTTCATCTAGCCTAAGCCCTGTATGAATAAGAAGCCACGTCAAGTCGCCATCATCTTTTTTTATGGTTCCCCTATAATCTGGGTGAGCTGCGTGTGAAAGGGTGTCGTAAAGCAAAACTCTTTGCTCGTACTCCAGGAATGTTTTTCTTGGTCTTAGGGTTTTTCTTAATCTTTTAACTTTAAGAATTAAGCATGGGTTTCCTTTTGGTAAGAGGCGCTCTTCACCTGCATCATCTTGCGTGTAGAAATTGAATACAGCGCTTAGATATCTAAAAGCTCGCTGTGCTTCACCTATACCAACTTCATTTTTGTAGCGCTTTATGGCTTTGCCGGAACTCAATCTAATGCTATCTCTTTTCTCTTTCACTTTTTTAACGTCAGTTTTTATCTTCAAGAATCTGGTCTTGCATTCATCTTTGGTAATGCTTGATAAGTGGCGAGGATACCAATCCGAAAACCTACGTTTTAATGTAGCAGTTGCATCTAGCTTAGTCTTTGGTTTCCAAGAAGTGCTTGCTGCGTAGTCTTCAATTGCTTTGCCAAGCGTTAGGGTTCTTGCTGCTTCTGCAACAGCATGTTGCCTTCTCGCTTCACTGGGATCTATACCTTGTGCAAGTAATGCTAATACTCGCCTAGCTTCTTCTCTAGCATGAGTTTTTGAGAATAGGCTGACTTTACCTATGGTGAAGGTAATAGGTTTTCCGCCTTTAATTCTAGATTTAACTGTCCACACATCGCCAGTTTCTCGAATTCGCTTATATAACCCTGCTTGAACTGTATCTTTAACCCAATCCACAGAG
>CANDYO010000219.1 GCA_947424995.1 Rickettsiales bacterium
CCCGCAACGCGTCACCTAATAAATTAATCATCATTGCCATACTGAATTTCTTAGGCGTTTGTTCGAAGATATAACATTTACTGATATATTGTTGATTACTTAGTTGCTTACTTTGTTTGTGGCTATGTTGTAATCCATGCAAAACTCTATGGCCATTAAATAATATTGGATTAGCTTGATCGATTTGACTGCTTAAAGGTTCATGCTCATTATAATTTACGACGACCTTACCTGGAGATAAAATATCTCCGGTAATTTTTAGTAAAGCATCCACATCCATACGTATTACCTGCAAACCACAAGAACGAAGTAATGCCTCTAGCTGATGCCGAAAATTATTCAAATCATTAATTGA
Source organism: Rickettsiales bacterium (assembly GCA_947424995.1). Taxonomy (GTDB): domain Bacteria; phylum Pseudomonadota; class Alphaproteobacteria; order Rickettsiales; family CANDYO01; genus CANDYO01. The sequence continues at coordinate 356 of CANDYO010000219.1, forward strand.
GATTTTAGAATATTTTACGACTTGAGAAAAACTAACAACAATATTATAGTTCTTTAAACGGTATGGCCCCTCACCTTCTAAGGTCATGCCTTTAAGATGCTTAACTCTTGTTGTTGCAATGTTTTTAAGTAAATCATCAGCTTCTCTGTATTGGTCTAACCAAGGATCGGTAATTGCGTCAATATTACTACTAGCAATCATCATAAATTGAAGAAAACTATTGGTTGGCAAAAACTAATCAAATAATAATGATAATTGTTTTAAAATAGATTCGGTAACACCCACAATTGGATTTAATTCTAGGAGAAACCCAATATTAGAGCCAGTATTAATAAAGAGATTATTATCTTTATCATAATATTGATATGGAAGTAGTTCACTTTTAGGACTGGGATTATGACAGTGATCTAGAATCCGTTTTATATAATCTTTGTTTAATAAGCGCTTACTCATAAGATATCTCGCTTATTTACTACCCATTGAGAAGGCTGGATGATAGTATAAATATATTGGCTATCATGAAAATTATTATGTTCATCGAAATAGCTATTAAACCAAATGCGCATAATCTGGTCCTGGCTGCGAGATACTGTGCTTTTAACTGTGTTACCTTTAGGACCAGATGTAACTAAACCATTATTATCTAGCGCTTGAGTTGTAGCTGTTATACTGGCTGGGTTAGCTTTCTTACAGCTTATGCATTCTGGCACAGATTTAGTAGAGTTGCGTGATTCCACCTTACTTTCAAAGCTATTATCTTTTATCGCTTTATGAACCTCAATCATTGAACCACATCCCATGCCTTTACCGTTAGGACAATCAAATGAAGCTTTATGAACAGCGCACGCACTTAAAGCCATTAGCCCTACTCCTAAATATACTAACTTCAGCAAGCCACAGATATTTTTACCTTTTATTTTTTGCTTTATCATCGTTTGAATCCTCATTCTTAGTTACCTCATATTCATGCTATCAATTAAATTATCATCCATTTCATCTGCAGCACGTTTGATATTCGAATCACGCTTTTTTGATTCAGCTTTTTTGAGCACTGAAGTGCCAATATAAGCACCTTTAAGTACTGCCACTGTTACTGGACGACCGCGATCAATTTCAATAACCGGCTGAATTCTTTCTGCATGAGCAATATAGTAATCAGATAGTTTGTCTAAACTATTGCTGCTACCCTGCAGAAGATTATTTTTAACCTGTTGTTTGTCCGACATGGGCTGCGCAGCTCCAGTAGCAATAGTAAAAGGATTATATGTAGTACTATCTTTTACCCCTACCCCTGCTAAACCGCTCATAATGCCAAAAATAGAAGCGTTAGCTAAATATTTTTGATCGATACTAACCACAGTACCTTTAATCCCAGCGTAACCGTCTTGACCTACAACCATTCCAATCAAATCAGTTTCTATTGATTCACCTGTAGCTATTTCTATGCATGAAAGTTTAGAGGTACGAATTTTAACTGTTTCACTGGATAAATCTCCATAAGCGTCAGCAACAATAACGCAATCTTTTAAGTTATTTCTGAAGTTATTGGGTAAAATACCATAATCAATTAATTGAATTAAAATTTCATCTGGATTACTCATACTTTGTATTGAGGTTGAAGCTCGTAAACCATTTAAGGTTGCGGCTCCAACCATAGTACCAGCTGGAATATAGTTATCAGCAGTTTTTAAAGGCTCATATTCTTTATCGTTTTTACTATTACTAAGGTTAATAACATGGCGGGTAATTCTGGGTGTTTTATCCATTGCCGCGTTAATTTGTAAATCTGAACCGTCTAGTTTTTTATCTTCAAACTCAGCCTGAATAAACTGAAGCTTTTCTTTTAAATGTTTTATTTCTTGGGTCTTTTGATCATCACTGGCTGCAGCTTTTTGCATAATCTCAGTTTTTACATTTTCAATTTGAGCATGCAAAGCTTTATCTAAATGACTCTGCTTATCTTCAAGATTCTGGCGCCACATTCTATCCGTATCTGTAGCTTTACTGCCTGCATCTAATTCCATAGTTTGGTTGCTAGATATAGGAGATAACTTTGCTTGCTTAGCTTTGAATATATTAATAGCTAGAACCAATAAACAAATGCCACCAATGCCGATAAACATAATTTTTTTTAATTTGCTGTCAAAGATTTTACGACTATTAAAGCCAGCCGTTTTCAAGTCACCTTCATTATCTTCTACGTATGCAGCATTTATTGCTATATTTTCACTATGAGCAGAGTTATCGCTATTATCACTAATAGGCGCAGTATTACTTTCTAGATTACTTTCTTGATCTTTTTCATGATTCTCGTTATTTTCCATCTTTACCTACCAGATAAATAGTGGTGCTAGCCCTAGGTGCTAATTGATTTTTATCTAGGGAAACTGCCTGAATTACCCTCATGCAATTACTAAAGTCTTGTTCGTTTAAAAGCAGATCTTCTTTTTTGTGATTCGTTAGAACAGCTTTTACAATGATCTGTTTATTTAAATTATATTGAGTAGCTTCTACTAATTTGAGCCCCTTAAAATTATTATTTTGTTTTAGGCAACCAAGGGTCGATAGTTTTACACCTTGTAATTTATTACTATACGCTAATTTAAGATTATCAATAATTTGTTGAGCAGCTATGTCACTGCTTATTTGGTTAGCGCTACTACTGCCAGCAACAATATTTGAATTAGCAACTATATTAAGATTAGGCTTAGCATTTGAGCTAATATTTGAATCAGCGCTTAAGTTAGAGCTAGTAGTATTAGATTCATTTTTATATTTAAAATTAATGGTTTGAGGTTCTATTTTCTTAATAGCAAATTTAACATCAATAATTTTATCGCGTTCAGTTAAAAATCTAAGGCTGATCTCTTGAGGAGTTTTAAGCACTGGAGTTAGAAATATTTGCCCTAAATTAGCATCGCTCTCAATAATATATTCGTCTTCATTGCCAAT
>CANDYO010000220.1 GCA_947424995.1 Rickettsiales bacterium
TAATGAAAACTCTAATTGAACATTGTCGTTAACATAATCAGTTACTATATCCCATAGTGACTCTTCATTTTGATGGAGAAAAGCGCATAAGTAAATTAAAGATTTGATTTTATGTGGTATTATTTCTGCAACTGCAGAAATAATCATTCCAGCCATACTATGACCTACTAGAATAATTTTTTCATCTTGAGCGTCTATTAATTTTACTACTGTTTTTACATAAAGATCGAAATTTATATCTTTTATTAGAGTTAAGTCATTGCCAGCTCCAGGTAGATCTATAGCTATAACTTGATGTCCTTGACTTAACAAAATAGGAGTTATGTAGCGCCATGTCCATGCTCCTAACCAAGCTCCGTGAATTAGAAAAAACTTTGCCATAATTATCATCTTCTCTATATTTGAATGATTAAGAAAATAACTTATTATTCTGCGGTTCTAGAAAGCGTACACTAAATTAAGAAAAGTAAATATAAGCAAAAAATACGGAGGTTGAATTATTAAGATTTTTTTGAAAATATCTATTTTATTTACATTGCAAAGCAACAAAGTATAATAAATATTAATGACATAAGAAAGACGTATATTATACTTAGTTATTAAAATGCTTACAAAAAAAAGTAAATAGTTATTAGAGTTAAGTAAATCTTTATTGAATGATTTCATTATGGGCTTAAAGATATGCACAATCATGCTAATATAGCTAAAGCGCTTGAATATAATAATGCTGTATCTGCTGATTTACTACAGATATTTGAGCCATTATCTAAAAACTTTGGAATATCTACATTTGCATATACAAAAATTTTTGAAGATAAAATATTCAAGATATCAAGTAATAATGAATGGTTTAAGTTTCACATTACAAACGAGTTTTATGAACAAAATCATTATCGGAATGATACATTACAATTTGGTACTGATGATATATACATAAAATTTTGGAATGATGCTTCTTCTGATTTAGTGCAAGCAATGTATAGACACGATCTTTGGCACGGCATTAGTATTTATAAGAAATTTAAAGATTATATTGAAATGTGGAGTTTTGCTGCAGATAAAGACAATTACAATATTGTAGATTTTTATATGAATAATATTTCATTTTTGAAAAGATTTATTATTTATTTCCAAAACAAAGCTGGCCGTTTAATTGATGCTTCAGATAATTCTAGACTTATACAGAAAAAAAATAAATTAATTCTAGACTCAAATAATAATTTTGATCGGAATCAACTTTTTTTAAAAGAAACAACTTTAAGTAAAATAAAAAATGATAACCAAGTAGCAGTTAATATCTCAAAAAGAGAATTGGAATGCATGTATTTGCTTTCATTAGGAAAAAGTCCGAAAGAGATTGGTGCAATTTTAAATATATCTTATAGGACTGTAGAAACATATATTCATCAACTTAAATACAAGCTTGGTTATCATTTTAAGAGTGAATTAATCGCAAATTTTCGGAAAAATTTGATGGATTATTATAAACCTGAAATCCATATTTAAATAAGCATGTTGTTATCGATAGGCGCTACTCTAGCGTCAGGTAGCTAATCTATACCTATCTGCCGTTCTGGTAGAGTTAAATATTTCAAGCGCTTGATCATGTAGAACTGTTCAAGATAAAATTTAATGAGCTAGACCATTTTTCTCTATTAACTGAACTATTTTTTGATAAAATTGTTTTAATTGTACATCATTTTTAGGTTTTTTGGCTTTAAGCTCTATAAAGAATTTATATATTTGTTCAAGATCTGTTTTTTGTACTTTTTTAGATGATATTACACTATTAAGTTCTTCATAGAAGTTAGTTATTTCACTTTGTAATTTTTTAAGCAAGGTTTCTTTACTGGATATTTTTTTTTCTCTTAATAAATCAAGTTTTTTATTAGACAACTCTTTCTCTAAAGAATATCTTTTTGCTGAATGTCTATTCGTGTTTTTGCATATATGTAGTTTTAGATTATATTTATATTCTTTTTTTAGTTTTTCCAATTGTTCTAGTTTTTTCTTCCACTTTTTTGTACGTGAATTTATTTCTTTATCTAAATTATTGCACGTCTGCTCTAATGCTTCTTGAATATTTGTCATAATTTTTTCTCCTTGCTTTATAAAAAACAGTCCCGCTAATATTGTTTAGTTCACTTATGTGCTACATTGTAGTTTTATGGAAAAAATTCTCATAAAAATTTATTATATCTGTCTTAAAACGCAGGCCAGCTTTTTGCTTTATATGCTCTATGTGAGTGTTAACTGTTTTTATGGAAATACCAAGTTTCTGAGCAATTATTTTAGTAGTAAATCCACGACAAATCATAGGCAAAATTTCGTTTTCTCTTGGGGAGAAAATCTTTTCTAATTTTAATGTATCTGTAGACATAGACTCTGGTATAGATTCTGAACGCAATATGTTAATAAGCTTTCTAACTTTATATAATTCTTGCGTGTTCTCTGGTTTAGGTATGTATGCTTCAAAACCATTGCTAAATTTAAATAAGCTTTGCGATGCACTGGTTGAAGGAAGTAACAGAAGTGGCTTATAAGAGTTAAAATAATTAATAAACTCTAATAAAACTTGCTTATTTCTGATAAAGAATGTCTTCTGATCACTTTCTAATTCTTTTTTAGTGAACCAATATAATTCAATGGTATCTTTACTTGTTTTAGAGATGGTTATTCCGCTGCTATATGCATTATGTTTATAATATATTTTCATAGCAATATCAACGGGTTTTAGGGGCCAAAGAGTAAAGGAATATTCTCCATCAAAGTAATCGGTAATATTACGGTCACAAAAAATACTACCTTTATTCGCATGCGTAACAAATTCACGCAAACATCTTAAATTATCCATAAGAGTATAATAGTGCCCATCTTTAAACACTATCATATAACCAAAGGATACTCCTAATAAACGCTTTAATGGAGCAACAGTTTTTTTAAAAAGAGCATGAGAATTAGCTGCCTTATTAAATGCTTCATTGTTCATAATAGTTCCTTTTAAAAAATATAATTTAAGGTTTAATTTTTATTAAGGACCGTTAATTCAATCATTAGTTACATTACTTAAAGCTATTAATATATGCGCTCTAAAGTATTAGATTTTAAAATGATGATTTTTTAGAGTTCTGTTTATTATCAACGATGTATTCCTATTATACTATCGGATAAAATTACCGATAAAAATATAATTAAATGTTCAACTATTCAAGTGTAAGTGGAGTAATGTAACTTTAAGATGATATGACTTGGAGAGTAAAGGGCAAATGAGGGAGAAAAAC
>CANDYO010000221.1 GCA_947424995.1 Rickettsiales bacterium
ATAATTTGAGTCGGTAAGCAACTTAGTTTGCGCACTCATATAAGTACATGATACAAAAACACCTAGGAAAGCATCTGCCGCAGCTGTAGCAATACCGGCAGCAGCAGTACGATTTGCAGGAGGTGATAGATATTCCGGGGCTATTGTACCAACCATAGCTGCTACCCCTGGATTACTAACCCATTTTACTGGATCTCCGCTAAAAATAGAGTTCGGTTGGGTAGTTAGACCGTCAGCACTTGCATAAATAAGATACGGTTTTAATTTTTGCGGTCCTCCGTTGCCGATTGCTGATTCAACAATTTGCAAACCACCAGAAGCATTGATTCCATTTGACATGGCAATCTCTCCATTAAATATTAATAATAACGATTTTGTGTCTCGTACGACATTTTTTTGTAAATGATAATTTCAAGGAAAATTAACAACCTAGGAAGCTTTCGCTTCGACCTTTTACTGTCTAGCCATGACATCTTCTACAGTTTTTAGAAAGGAAACCGTACAAACTTAGGAAGTTCTCACTTCGACCTTTTATTGTCTAGCCATGACAGAGCTTTCACTCGAACTTAGTCTTAGTTTAAATTAAAATGTATTTTTAGTCAATCGTTTAATTTAATTTGCATTCTTTAAGTATACTTCAGTATTATTGCCAGACCTTTTCTCTATTTTTTACTGGTGAGGCTTTATCCCACCAGTGGCAAAGGTCTTCTGGCTTTAGTTTATAAAAATCAATATCATACTTTGAGAATTTATTAACTTTTAAGTCAGCTTCTTTCTTATTAGATAAGGAAACTCTCATCATATTCATCATCTGTCTTTGCTGTAGAGGCTCATGAGCTTTATATTTTTCATACATCTCGCCTATTTTCTTGACCTCAGGCTTCGTATTTTTTTTCTTAAAAAGATTAAGTTGTTGCATTTGATTATTGGGATTTTGCTCAAAAGAACCTTCTTTTGCTCTTTCAATTACATGGGTCTTGTTGATGAAAGAACTTTCGCCCTGTACAGGAATCTCCGATTTGATAAGATCCTTTGCTAAATTCATTTTTTGATATGGACTTAAGAAACGATCATATGCTATCCTAGCCATGTTGTTTAAAATATTCTTTTTATCATTCTCTTCATCGCTACTGATATTTTCTTCACTAAGATCTTCTGAAATCGGTGAGATTGGTTCTAAAACCTTTGGCTCTCTTAATACTTCTAAAGGGCAAGAAGGTTTTTCTTTAACTAGAACTTGCTCTCTTTCAAAAACAATCTCCTCTTCAATTTCATTAAATAATTCTGCAAGCCCTTCAAACTCATTAACTTCTTCTCGAATCGCAGATACCGCAGGTAGATTGTTAATCAGTGCTTCGCAAATTTGGTAGGGTTGTACTATATATCTAGGCAATGCTTTTTTATGCTCTGCCAAAAAGGTTAATATTAGCCCGTCAACTAGAGAATTTCTGGCCAAATTTGCTCTAATCCGCATGCCAATATTATTTAGAATGTTATCACGATCTAAAATATCAATTTGTTTTGAAGATGAAAGAGAGATCACGGTGTGACCGCGTTCTCTGGCAACTTTAGCAGTAACGAAATGAAGAGACGTTTTACTATTTATTTTATTACAAATCCTTTGTAAACTATCTCCGGCGTTAACTCTTATTTTTACTTTATTGAGTTCAATAACACCGGATTTTATGTCTGATTTTCTATTAACACTATAGGTGGATACTGGGTGCTGCGCAAATGAAGCAGATACGCTATTTATGTAACTCATAATTATATCCTCCACATTTTCTTTAAAGAAAATTATTAATAAATCTTCAAAAGCAATATTGCCGATCTTATATTCGAATAAATACTATACTTATATATAACCATTCTTTAACTTCTTTGTCAAAAGGACTTTGTGCTAGCCGAGGCATAGCTTTTGTATCGAAGTTTACGGCTATATGTTATTCTTGCTGGTTAAAACTTCATTTCTTCTTTTATGTCATAGTGCGGTTTTAGCTTTTTAATCACTTTAGGTATTGCTTCAAAAAAGAGAATATATTTGAGAAGCTTACCGATGCACAAGGTAGACAATTGTATTTATGGTTAACTACTAATGAGAAATAAGGGACATAGTTACAACATTCAACTATCCTGTTGCTAATTTTGATTTATAACATATAGTTTAGATAAGAAAACCCGCTAAGGCTATGCGCTAAAACGTATCCTCAAACCAGTGGGTTACTTCTTTTTAAGGCCGTATTATGACAAAAAAAAGCCCTTTTACAAAGCCTCCTACTACCCCAAAAGAACAGATAACATTGTTACAAAAACGTGGAATGGTTGTGGATGACGAAGCGGTTGCCTGTTGCTACTTGCAGCATATCAATTATTACCGTTTAGGTGCTTATTGGCTTCCATTTGAAAGAAACTCCGTAACTCATGATTTTCAACCTAGAACAAATTTTACAACAGTTCTTGGTCTCTATAATTTTGATAGAGAATTGCGTTTGTTACTTCTTGATGCACTAGAACGTATAGAAATTTCTATACGAACACAATGGACTTCTCACATGGCCCATAATCATGGAGCTCACGCTCATTCGCAGGCAAATCTTGCAGTTAACTTTAAGCGTTATGAACAAAATCTTGAAAATATAAAAAAAGACGTCGACCGTGCAGATGAAATATTTATACGTCATTCAAGAGAAAAATATGCAGAATCTTTGCCGGCTATATGGAAAGTCAGTGAGGTTATATCATTTGGGGTGCTTTCTAAGCTTTATAGCAATTTGAAACCTATGCCTACACGCCGTGGAATTGCAGCAACATATTTACTTGATGATAAATTGCTTAGTTCGTGGTTACATCATTTAACTTATATTCGTAATCTTTGTGCTCATCATTCTCGTCTATGGAATAGAGAGTTTACAAATATTCCTATGCGACCTAAAAATAAACCGCAAATTCTTGCAAGTGAATTTATACGTGATTCACGCAAGCTTTATAATACGTTGGTAATATTACTTCATTGTATGGATATTATTGATCCAAAACACAAATGGCGACTACAACTAAAAAATTTATTGAATCAAGATTTACCGCTTTCAGCAATGGACTTTCCTTCTGATTGGCAGGCTCGTAATATATGGCAAAATAAAGAGTAGATTTGTTAATTCCTTATAGGTCTGGCTTCAAAAGGTTGTTCTAGAACATTTTTATGCCGGTTACTTCGACTATATTATTTAATGTGTTTTTATGATATTAATACATTCGATAAAATAAAAGGCCGGAAGTAA
>CANDYO010000222.1 GCA_947424995.1 Rickettsiales bacterium
CCACAAAAAGGACAGCGCATATATTAACTTTCTATTGAGGTTAAATAAGTTTAATCTACAAAATAATATTATTAATATAAAAAAGCAAGATAACAAAACTTTAAAATTTTATAATGTATTTTTGTTTTGCTTCAATAGGTCTAAAGCTGGTCCACTTATAATGTGCTGCAATACCGCATCACTAATTTTTACAAAAATATCTAAAGCTTCTTTTTGTTTATTCACTTGAAGATATTGCTTCCCTACTCCATGCAATATAGCGCATGTTTTAATAATATTGCTATAAATTGCTATAGAGTCCTTATGACCTTCAGGAAAGATTCTTTTCAGAGTAATAAAACTTTGACTAAAATATTGTAGTGCTTCTTCATATTGTTCTAAGGTGAGACAAGTGGTGCCTTCATTATTCATAGTCTCACAGAGCAAGACAATATTACTAACTATTATAGAAACATATGGATGATCGATGGGAGCCTTGTTTTTTATCATCTCTAAGCTTCGAAGAAAAAAGCTCAAACTCTCATCATATTGACCAGTTCTTAAATATTCATCACCAATGTTATTTAAAATTCTGGCTATTTGTATAGAAGAAGCTGAAATATCAGGTAAAGTTTTTTGCATATTAACAATGGTATTCAGACGATATTCTAAGCTGTCCAGCTGCGTGGTAGCAATTACATCATATGAATTACCAATATTTTCAATAATTTTATCAGTAAGTTCATTATCATTTAAATGAATTGCTATTTGTAAACTTTGCTGAAAATAATCTAAGGCTTCATCATAACTATGTAACTTGCTATAAGTTAATCCTAGCTCAAATAATCGTATTGCTTCTTGCGGTCCTTCCATAAATAATAACTCTTTAAATTAAATACTCAAAGCTAACTTCAAACTAGCTTTGAGCATATTTATAATAAAATTTTAACTAACTATTGTTTCACTATCTGAATCTACGGTTAATCCTATTACTGTTGTTATACAATCTTCAGTATTAGTATAGCCTAAATTAACACAAGATGAGTCTATCTTAGACTGAATTATTTGTTTAGTATCGATAGCTAGTGATGGTAATATTTTATGCCACGCCGTTATTGCCAATTTAGTATATTCGTTAGCTAAAGCATTTACCATATAAGCCGAGCATTCTAATCCATTTTGGTTTATCTGTGGAAGATGTTCAGACATATCTTCTGAAATAGCTATTTTTTGTAATAGTGAAGTTTTAGCATCAGCAAAAAGAGCTTTAGAAGATTGACAAATTTTCGCTACAGCGCTCTTAACAATGTCTTTATCCTTGGTCGTCTCAATAGATTTATGCAAATTTAAAAGACCGGTTTCAGTATCACCCAAAATAATCTGAGTTATACCCAGATTGTATATGTATAGACCAGTTTTTGGATGACCTTCAGGAAATGCAGCTTGGATACTACTTGAAATATTACTAAATATAGCTAACTCTTCTTGATGATCAACTGAGTTCACAGCAATACTCAATAACTGATTACAAGTATCTTCAATTTTCGTACGTAGTCCATTAGTTATCAGCTCGTTAATATTAGTGTATTTAGCTACTAATGATAGACCTTCATTTAAATGGCCTAAAAGCTCAAGTTTAGTAGCACTATTTAAATCTTTTGGATAATCATAATATAAGTTACTTAAAGATCTAGCTATTTGCGCATCGACATAATTATTATCTTGAGGAAATATTTCACGCATTGATTTTAAGCTATTAAGACTATATTGCAAAGCATCAGGTTGTCCTGTTGCAGCACTCTCATATCCTGTTGCTATATCTCTAATAACCTCCGTAGTTAAACTCTGATCATTTTCTAGAACCGTATTCATACATGTCTTAAAAATACCTTTAGCTTCATCATATTGACCTGATTTAAGCAATAACGTAGCTTGTGTTAGTAGCTCTCTTACATTAGTCATAAACATATCTCCTACTAATAATTTAATTATTTTTGTCAACGTTGACAATGTATACTTATACTGATTTTAACTTAACTTACAATGGTTTTATAGGGCGGTTAAGCAACTTCTTTATTGCTTCATCGATAGGATGATTTTGATGAGTCACCTGATATATTGCAGTACAGATTGGCATCTCTACATTGATTGAATTAGCTAACATGGAAATGGATTTAGCCGTATAAACACCTTCAACTAAAATATTATTGGTTGTTGGCGTTCCTTCAGCTAAAGCAATCCCATAAGAAGTATTACGAGAGGTAGCGCTACTACAGGTTAGATTGATATCTCCAATGCCAGCTGGGCTAAGTAAAGTTTGAGTCCTGCCCCCTTTAGCAATAATCAACTGATTAATTTCAACGATACCACGAGAAAGAATGGCAGCTTTAGCATTTTCACCTAATTTTTTGCCCATACAGATGCCAGTAGCGATAGCCAATACATTTTTTGCTGCACCAATAATTTGCGTACCAATAATATCTTCATTGGGGTAAGCGCGAAAATTATCACCGCTAAATATTTTTGATAGATCGATAGCAAGTTTTCTGTCAAGGCTAGCTATACTAGTTATCGCTGGTAAATCTTGAGCAATTTCATGTGCAAAGTTAGGTCCAGACAATATAGAGACAGGATTAGAAGGTAAAATTTCGGCTACAACTTCGCTCATTAATTTTAACGACTCTTGTTCAATACCTTTAGCGCAAATAACTAACGTTGTTTCTGGTGATAATTTTAGATAAGCTAAATCCGTACAAATTTGACGAATGGTTTGAGCTGGAGAAGCTAATAATAAAATGTTAGCCTCTAAAGCTATGGCTAAATTAGCGCTAGCTTTAATCTCGTTAGGTAATGCAATATTAGCTAAATAACTAGAATTACTATGGTTTTGATTAATTTCTGCACAAGTATCTTTATTGCGGGAATAGATATTAACTTCATTTCCTGCCCGATAAGCAACAATCGCCAATGAAGTTCCCCATGCTCCGCTACCAATAATCGTTATTTTCATATTTATTCTTACCCTTAAATTTATACTCATTATACGTTAAAATTAAATTCCTTCTATCACTTTATTATTAATTTTGTTAGTCTATAGTGAAATGGATTGTTGTAACTGCAAAAACAATACGATGACGTCATCCTTGGCCGAAGGCCGAGGATCCAGTTATAATCTCTTAATTGCTAGAGTTTTGAAAGTTTTTAAAAGATTTTAACTGGATCTTTGAACTTCACTCCGTTCGTCCAAAGATGACGACCTCGATTGCTTTTAGCGAGATTATAGTCTTATAAAAATAATT
>CANDYO010000223.1 GCA_947424995.1 Rickettsiales bacterium
CAAGTATCATGATGACAACGGCTGCAAATAGCCAATCCTCGGTCGATAGCTTGCTCCCGTGATGTAGGGCCTAGGTCCTACATCGATCCCTCTTAAATAACATTATAACATATTTTTTACTTACAATCCTCGGGACCAATCTCTGCTTAGTATCCTGGGATCCAACTATAAACTTACTGCCTTAAGGCTGTATAAAACAAACTTAACGACCTTACGGTCATTTTTGTTTTTAATGGATCCCCGGAAGCTAGGCTTTGTCTAGCTCCGAGGATGACGAAAAATCTGTTGTAAATATTCATAAAACAAAAATGAGCAATAGTCTTATGCTAATAATATAATCAGCTCTGAAATTTTGTCCATAAAAAATAACTTACGCCCTCTAAAGAGTATATGAATGCTATGAAATAAATATTTAGTTAATGTTTTTTATCTCTTGACTTATTGAGTTCGTTAAAATAATTTAACGCTCATGTAGAGATTAGAACCTACATCAACTATTTATAGAGCAAAAATATTATGTCAAAACATTTACCAGAAAATCAAAAGTGGAGCATTTTTTTAAATGCAGCTACTAATTCTAATAGCGTACACGTTCAATCGGTAACCAGCCAAGAAATTTCATTTACTACAACTGACCATAGCGTTTTAAGATCTCTTAATGATCCAAAAATTATGAAAGGCAGCATCGTTCATGCTATTGGAGCTCCAACAGAAGATTCTGTTTTAAACTCTATAGCTATAGCAAATGAATATATGGAGCAATTAACTACAGTTTTAAGTTACACAGGTAATCAAATAATTACTCACTTAGTTGATAGTAGCTTTCTAAATAGCCATGGTATCAACATGGATTCTGATAAATGTCTAGATAACCCACTTACAAAAATTATTACCTGCAACCTTGAAAAAGCAGGAACCAAAACTGTTTTATTTAAACAGGAACAAGTAAATTTTGGTTTTCTGCAATCTATGCTTAGAGATCCTCAAGAGTTAGCTAAAATCTTAATTGAAAATAAACCAGTTTTAACCGAAGATGCTTTTACTGGTGAAGATTCAAATTTCGGTCAAGATGTATTAAAAGTTACCGAACTTGATAGAAGCCACGCTGAAATAAAATTTAATTACGGCCTTATTCAGCATTCAATTCAAGACCAATATGGCTTTGGCGCACCAGTTATTTATTCATCTACAGTTTCAGAAGAGCAATTTGTAATTGGTAGAGATTATTTACTTAGCTATATGTATGATGTTTTTCCTTCTGGAGTAATCTTTACTGCATCAACTAATGGTCAATTACAGCCAATCATGTTCCAGCCTATTAATAATAATATAACTCAAAGTGATACCACAACTTCATTTGAGCTTATTTTAGACAGAAGCCAAAGTATGGAATCTGTATTTTATGAATATAAACAAAAAATTATCAGTATCGTGACTCAAATCACTGATAACACCAAAAATTATAAGATTAGTGTAACCGCTTTCGACGATAAATTATTTACCCAAGAGTTTAACAGCGTTAATAATCAGCCCCAAGAAGTTACAGAATTTATTTCAAGTTTATCCATAGGAGGAAGTACGCATCTGTATGATGCTATGCATAGTGGGATAAGTCATATTAGCAAACTTAATTCTGGTGGAAATGCAGTAGTTATTGTCTTCACTGATGGCGCAAATAATGGCGGTTACCATAGCAATAATCACGTAACTAAACTTGCATATGACTTAAGAGAAGCTAATCCACAATTTGCTATGTATACTATGGGCTACGGCGAAAGTTATACTGAATCATTCTTCACTAACATGGCTTCTAATGGTGGTTTCACTCACTTACATTTAGGTAAGCTTGATCAGATTAATGAATTTAATCAATATGTCAGTACTATCAATAACTGTAAAGTTATCTATAGCTTTGAAAATGGCGCAGCTAAATTCCATGAACAATGCGCAGCCGGAGATATTGCTATTTCTTCAAACTTAGTATCTTATGGTAGTTCACTTAAAATGGGCGGTGAAAGTTATGGTATTGGCGTTGAAGCTGACGCTTAGGTTTTAAGAAAAACTTACACTAAGTAGCGTCATCCCTGACGAAAGCGCTTGAAGAGCGCTTGAGATCGGGGATCTCGTGAGGATGTGAACTCCTGAGATCCCCGGTCTCGCTGCCTGCGGCAGCTTGCCAGGGATGACGCTCAATTCATAGCATAAATTTATCTCTTGCACTTCCTCCTAGACATTTTTCATTTAAGTTGCTATATTCCTGGAAACATTTTGATCAAATAAAACAATAATGAACCTCGCAGTAAAATTAGAGAAACCAAATTGGATTAGAGTTAAAGCGCCGGTAAGCCGTGAGTTTAAATCCACTCATGATTTAATTCGTAAGGCTAAGTTAAACACGGTTTGCGAAGAAGCCGCCTGCCCTAATATTGGTGAATGCTGGTCAAAAAAACACGCGACGGTGATGATATTAGGTTCAACTTGTACCAGAGCTTGTGGTTTTTGTAATATTAAAACCGGTATCCCAGATTTACTTGATCCACATGAACCAGAACGTTTAGCGACCGCTATTGCTGAACTAGGCCTTGAACATGTAGTTATCACTTCGGTTGATCGTGATGATCTAGATGATGGTGGCGCTAGCCATTTCGTTGAATCTATCTTGCGTATTCGCAAAACTTCACCTAATACTACTATTGAAGTATTGACTCCTGACTTTTTACGTAAAGATGGAGCAATGGATTTAGTAGTTAGAGCTAAGCCTGATGTCTATAACCATAATGTTGAAACTGTGCCATCGCTATATCACCATATCCGCCCTGGTGCTCGTTATTTTCATTCACTTAATTTGCTCTTTAGAGTTAAGCAACTAGACCCAAATATTTTTACTAAATCCGGCATAATGGTTGGTCTAGGAGAAACTAAAGAAGAAGTATTGCAAGTGATGGATGATTTAAAATCAGCTGGGGTTGATTTTTTAACTATCGGGCAATATCTACAACCAACCCCTAGGCACGCAGAGCTTAAGCGTTACGTTACCCCAGAAGAATTTCATTACTATGAAAGAATGGCCAGAGCTAAAGGCTTCTTAATGGTATCTGCCTCCCCTCTAACTCGCTCTTCTTATCACGCCGGCGAAGACTTTCAAAAACTAAAAGCTGCAAGACTGGCTACCAATAACTAGTATTATATAATAATTACCATTGACATTGCTACTAAATTTTGCTATAAGTCAGGTAATAATTAAGGTTCATTAATTAT
>CANDYO010000224.1 GCA_947424995.1 Rickettsiales bacterium
ATATAACTCATGGAATCTTCAGCTAAACCTTCAGATTGATCAAGATATCCATCTCCACCCTCCATTTCATTTTTTAATTCTTTATCCTGTTTTCTAGAACCTTTTTTTCTTAATCTTCTATCTAAACTAGTTCCATCTATTTCAGTATCATTACCAGTAGGATCTAGTTTACGCTTTTGTCCTCTGCCAAGCATTCTAACAAAGCGCGCTAAAATATGTTTCCATAACCACAATAAGAGACCCTTTGAGCGCTTTTTATTCTCTTCTTGCTCTCTTACTTTCGCATCTTCTATTTCTTGCTGTTTAGGTGGAGATTCTTTTGTAGGATATTGTAAAAATTTGCCAAACATCATCACCCTCTAGTAAACTTATTTTTAGAAATTATTGCATGAGCTTAAGCTTTTAATTCTTTGCTAATTTCTTAGCCAAGCACGGCCGTTACCCTTTTGTCCGCCGAAGCCGTAGGCAAAGGCAGGACGAGGGTCCAGTTGAAAACTTTTAAAACTTAAAAAAATTCTAAGCTGTTTAAGAGATTTAATCTGGGTCCTCGCTACCAGCTAAATCTGATGGCAAGGATAACTCCCTCACATAATTCTGGCTTATCCAATAATCTCTTTACTAAACAATAAGTGTAGCTAGCTTTCCTTAATAATTCATTAATTATCTCAGGATTTACAATGGCATTTTTTTAACCATTACAAGTGATTTGTCTCCGCTAAATTCATGATATCTCCCTTCTCTTTGATATTCTCCAACTTTTATAAATCCAGCTTTACTATATACATGCTGAGCTCTTGGATTGTTATCATCAGGGTCAATCAGAAAAGTATCTGCAGCTTGATCAATCTGATCTTGAAAAAACTTTGTAAAAGCTTCAAGGGTTATCGATGCCAAACCTTTACCCAGATGCTTTTTGCTACCAATGCCAAAATCAAGGCAGTAAGTTTTTCCGACCTTAGAAAGATGCTGTTGAATAATTTCTGGAGTTCCTTCCTTATTAAGCTCTTCAGCAGTAAGAATTAAACAATATGGTTCATCATCCATAGATCCGACCCAATAAGAGATAACTCCATCAAAATAGTTTGATGGCTCAATGCGACCATTGATAAAGTTTATAATATCATCTTTATGTTCTTGGCTATTATCCCAAAACTCCATCATATGCGGTTTATGTAACCATAAGGATATAACATCTTTATGATCTTTATTCGCTTTTTTAAAAGTGATGTTATTCATAGGATTATCTCTTTAGTTTTAAAATTTACGTGTCCTTGCATAAGTTAGAATCATACTCGCAGCAGGCTCGTCATCAACTATGTTTAGTATGATTTTTAACTAACATAATGATCATTTGTCTACCCCTTCAACTTAACCAATGCATGTCTTTTTTTACCGGCGCTGAACTTAATCACCCCGTCCGCATTACAATGAGAGATATTAACTAGCATGTTTTCATCGCTAATGGTTTGGTCATTAATTTTAGCGCCATTACCACGAATTAATCGACGTGCTTCACCGCCCGACGGGCTAAGTCCAACTTGTTGTAAAATCAGATAAACAGCTATACCTTGTTCAAGCTCAACTTTGCTTAAGTGGGTAGTTGGTAGGTTTTCTGATAGAGTTTTATCTTCAAATATTTTTGTTGCAGTTAATGATGCTTGCGTTGCTGCCGCTTCACCATGACATAATTTAGTTGCTTCAAAGGCCAGAACTTTCTTAACATCATTAATTTCATTACCTTGAACTTTACTATAAATTTCAATTTCTTCTAATGGTAATTCGGTAAATAGCTTTAAGAATTTGATCACATCGCGATCATCACTATTACGCCAAAATTGATAATAATCATAAGGTGAAAGTAACTCTTCACTAAGCCATACCGCTCCACTTACTGTTTTACCCATTTTATTGCCATTAGCGGTAGTGATAAGCGGCGAAGTTAAACCAAATAAATCTTCTTCGCCTAAACGATGACTTAACTCAATGCCATTGATAATATTAGCCCATTGATCAGAACCACCAAGCTGCAGACGGCATTTATAGCGACGATTCAGTTCAACGAAATCATACGCCTGCAAAAGCATATAATTAAACTCTAAGAAACTTAAGTTCTGCTCCCGTTCAAGCCTTAATTTTATGCTATCAAATTTAAGCATGCGATTAATCGAGAAAAATTTACCATAATCACGTAAATAATCTAAATAATTCAGCTCTTTAAGCCAAAGATCATTATTAAGCATTAAAGCATCTTTTTCATCTTCACCAAATTTAATATATTTAGCTAAGGTTGATTTAATACCATTCATATTGTCTAAAATATCTTCATCTGATAATAATTTACGCATTTCATCTTTAAATGATGGATCACCAATTTTGGTAGTACCTCCGCCTACAATCACAATCGGCTTATGCCCATGCTTCTGCAGCAGCTTTAGGATCATGATTTGCATTAAGCTTCCAACATGCAAAGATTTGGCTGTGCAATCAAAGCCTATATAAGCTGAAATTTTTTTATTTGCTGTTAGTTGCTTTAAATTTTCTAGGTCAGTTGCTTGGTGAAAAAATCCACGGGCGATAAATTCTTCGATAAAATCCATAATTAGTTAATTTCCTTAGTTTTTAATTCTACGTTAGCTTTAGGCGACGTCATTCTTGTAATCGTTCACTTTTTAGGTACAGCGTCATCGAGAATGAGACGCTTCATAGCCGGCAGGCTGGAAGCGTTGAATGTAGCGATCCAGTTAGAAAAATAATTCCGTAGGAATTACAAAAATACATGTAGACCTTCGGTCTAGATATTTATCCTGGATTGCTACAAAAAATATTTTCTGCATAAATGCAATAAAACATTTTTTTCGCAATGACGTACGTAATCAAATTAATAAACTTTTACAAGGATGACTTTCCTTACATATTTTTAGCGCAATGTTAATTCATGCAATAATATTAGAATTTGAATTCTAAAGAAATAAAAGCTACTTTGCAAAAGAAAATTTTTTAGTGATGTAATTTTGTTACAGTAATTTTATTCACTACTACATCCATTGCTTAAGCCAAGCCTGGCTTAGTCAATCACCAGTTATGCGTTAACCTTCGGTTAATTCAAGGATCTAGCGCAACAAAAAGTTTATAACAAAGCATCACTAGTGGTGATAAAGATATTTTCTTGGCATAGTTGCTAAAAGAAAATTCGCAGATTAAATGGGTCAAGGCAACTTTAGTTCCTGCGAAGCA
>CANDYO010000225.1 GCA_947424995.1 Rickettsiales bacterium
AAAAAACAATTCGATAAAAAGCCCTACAAAGAGTGTGTCAAAAATATCTGATATTTACGCTTATGGTGTTTAACTCTTTTGTATCCAACACCCTATAAGCTTGCCTGTGGGACAGGTAAATTTTAGCTCTGCACATTTATTGAAAATGAACAGCATTTCAAAGCAAAATGTAACGTGAGATAGAAAAATAAACATATAAATAAAATTTCTGTTGAAAAATTACTTAGCTAGTGTGTAGGATTTAATCTTTAGCATTAAATCACGAGTACTTAGCTTATGAAAAATATAAAAGACACCTACGCTTCTCTTGCAAACTACTGGGCAATGGATCAGGTTTACGATAACTATCGTTCGAATAATATCACGCTGGATAAAAATTTTCAGTTGAGCCATGTAGAACGTCAGAAGAAAGAAGAGTCTGATGAATCAATTATCTGTAAAACAGCTTTCCATAATAGTGAATTGACAATAGAAAAGCTGATTAGCAAAAAAGAAGATCAAAATAAATTAAAGTCAATTGTTGAACAACATTTAGCTGATTATGAAGACAAGTCTGAAATAACCGCAAGTAATATTGATCAATTGATAGGAGACTTACTAGATTCAATAAATTAAACAATAGGTTGTCTTATGAAAACTCGTGACTATTTAAAAAGCCTCTTATCGTCTTTGGAATATGACTATAAGCAGATGGAGCAAAAATCTTTATTCCATCAAAATGAGTATAATAAAGCAAAGTCATATTATGATCAATGCGCACAATCACCTGATTTTCTTAATCACCCCGAGGTAATCAAAAGAAATAATATACAAGCTATGTTCGGCATGAGATATGCAAGTTCTCATGAAGAGGCTAGATCGAAGTTAATTAATCAGGGTTTTAGCTTAGATTTTCCTGGATCAATAGTAAATAGAGCAAAAGCTCATTTGGATGAGTGTTACTCTAAGTATGTTTATCCTGGTAATGTTGCAAAGAATGAACTTCAACCTTTTCTCTCGACAATACAATACAAGGAAGCCGAGATTAATGAGATTATGGCTAACGTTAAAAATATTGAACCGATTGTTCAGAAACTAACTTCTTTGAGTAAGGAGGTTGAGGATATTAAGCGCGAAAACAATGAGTTACGGCTAAAAACAGAAAGTAATAATCAGACAATAAAAAAACTTAGTGATGAAACCAATGAGTTTAAGTTAGATAAATTTATCTCGTCATTTAATGAGGATCAAAGGGCGCATGTTGTGCATAAAATTGGGCCGCTAAAGGAAGGTATAGATAAGAATTCCGTTACACTTTGCGTGAACTTGAGTATGCAGAAGTATAATCCGCATTACGTAAACAATAACGGTCAAAGCTTAGTAGAGTTAACTATAGAACAAAATGACCTTACAGGATTTAAAACATTGATAAGCCAGAAGCTTGATTTCAATCATTGTTACGGCAAAAACACTATTCTTGATTTGGTAGTAAAAAGCGGTAATAAAGAGTTTATAGATACTATGTTGGATAAAGAACCCAAAATATTTCTAGGTAAACCTGTATTAAAAATAAAAAATGATTTTAGCAAAGCTGTTATTTTGAGTGTATTAAAAGATGACGTCGACTATGTTAGTAAACTACTAGATATAGTACCTGATTGGCAGAGTATTCGGTATCACGGAGATAATTTACTGCAATTCGCAATAACAAGCGGTAAGTATGAAATCGCAGAAGCAGTATTAAAGAAGGACGAATCTATTTTTTATGCCGTAAACGATAACGGTTTTAATGCCTTAGACGTTGCTATTATTCATCAAAAAGCACAAGGAATAAAATTATTAGAACAATATGGTACTAATTTAAAGGATCTCTTACCTTCATATATAGAGCAAAATAAAGTCGAGCAGATGACAAAGATTATAGCAGGATGTAGTAAAGAATATGCCGAGTTTATAATCAAAGGTTTAATGGTAATGGATGCTACTAACTTTTTGGCTAATATAGCAGAACAAGATCACGGATTATTGAGCTTTGCGGATGCACAAAATAACAACTTATTACATTTAAGTTGTAATCACGGTCATCATGAATTAGCGCAAAAGTTGTTAAGCCATGATCTATCTTTGCTTAATAAGCAAAACCACTTAGGAGAGACACCACTACATCTTGCGATTAAAAATAAGAATATAGAAGAAGAACAACAGGCGCAGCTTTTGTCCATTCTTTTAAGCCAAAAACCCGATATTTATATTAAAGATTCTGCTCAATTTTCTTCTTACGATCTTGTCCAAGAGGAGGCTCTGATACTGGCCCAGTTTTATGAGCATGAAGCGATCGATTTTGCAGGTTTAAATAGTGACTTAAACTTATAGGGCATAGAAACTATGCATGAATATTGGGTAAATGCAGAAGTAGGCGTATTGGAGCTGGATTTACCCCAAAATCCTGATGATATATTAATCCATAATGATCCCTATAATCCCTGTGATTTAATTTACTTAATATTGAAACCGGCAAAAAAAGATTTACTGTATTGGAAGAGTAAAACTACTTTGTCCGGCCCTAAGGCAAGTCTGATTTTACTGATAAATAGCGATGTAGAAATTTATAATAGTGATTTTTCTACCTTTGATAAGGTTTTAGTCAGTGATAATAAATACCATAGGGACGGTAAGAATTTTTTAGTCGTAGAGAAAGATAGTTATAAAGGTAATATTGTTACTTTTAAAAGCTGCCAAGCTAATAGTGCTTATTTTTTATGTAAAGCCTTAAACTGGTTTCAAGGGCAAATTAAAAATGATTTATATGTAGAATTGCACGGGCAAGACACTTCCCTAGATTTGCAAGGAGTGCCGGGTAAAAAGTTAACGATCGGTAATATGTTATTATCTGAAACTATAAAACCGGATAATATAAATCTAAAACATTTATCAGTAAAAAATAACCTTATTTGCTACGCTAATAACTCCCTGTCGGTAGATAACGTATCTAGCGGAGAAGGTAATACATTATTTCAAGCCGATGTGATAGAGAGATTGAGCGACTTTAGCGGTGCGGGTCGTGAGCTTATTATTAAAGCTACTATGGCTACTCTAAGCAATTTTATTATGCCGATCGGTAAAATATATATAGACGTAAATAGTTTTTTAGATTTTAAAGCCGATGGCAAAGGTGCGTTTCAAGGGGTAGATCTATATATTGATGTTACTAAAAATATAGATGAGAA
>CANDYO010000226.1 GCA_947424995.1 Rickettsiales bacterium
GCTGGGTTTTATATAATTTTTGTTACTGCCGTATTAGTAATCGCTTTAAAATTTATTGAAAAAAATGCACCTAAAATACTTTAAATGCTAATCATCATTTATTATTTCATAAAATTTAATTATCGCTTCTTTAATTGGAATTGATTCATCAACAAAGTTATCCGTATCTTCAGTATAATATCTATCTTTAAAAGCCATCTCTGCAGCTTTCTTCTCTCCATACTTGCTTATATATGTTTCATAATTGCTCCAATGCGCTCCATGCCCTTTAACAATCCCCAGCTTGATTACAAGATTATTTACTTTCATACCATTAGTTAATTTTGTACTTGTATGCTCTATAGAACGCAATGAATATTCATATATCTCTAAGCCAATTAATCTTCCATCAATATATTGTATTTTTTTATTAGAACAATTATTTATTCGATTAATATAATGATTCCCTTGCTGAATTACTATATTAGGTTGTGATCTAATTGCTGATTTTGGATAACCTTCGATTACAGAGGTATGGTCAACTTCATCAGATAAAGAGACATATTTAGTGTGATAATGTATTTTTTCATAAAATTTATCGTTTTTATCAAATTTAAAGAAATCTGGCGTAGCATAATAACGGATAGGAATAGCTGCGATAGCGTCAACATTATCAGGTATATTATTAAGCATTTTTTCTAAATTATGCTTTGGCACCCAAAATTCATCAGCATCAACAGGAAAAATCCATTGTAGTTCTGGCCAAACACTACGAGCAAAATCATATGCCCCTGTTAAGATACGAGTTTGAATATATTCATATATGGGATCATTAATCAGAATTACTATGGCTTTATTTTTAGTAAGCTTGATAAATTCTTCAATTTTTTCTTGAGTGTAATCTGTTGATAGATTATTTACTATAATAAACTTTCTAAAACCTAAGCTAAAATGCCAAACTAAATTCTCAAAAATTATATCTTCTTCATTTTTTATCATTGTAATTAAAGCAATGTTATTAATTCCTTTGCTGTTAAATTCAACATTAATTTTATGATCTTTATTAGTTTTTTCTATCGCAAGTTTTTGCTCAATAAATTTTTGGTACTTTTGTTTATTGAAATAATTATTTAAACCTTTTCTAAGAAAATTAAAACTTAAACATGTCATTATAAGGGAAACTATAATCAATGAAATAATTATTGATAACGTTGTATTTTTAAAATCTTTTATCATTCTATATATTTGCTAAAAATAAGATAGTCATTCTTAATATTAAAATATCATAGATCTTCTATTATAAATTGATAGCAATCTTATTCACAAACTCTTAAAAAATCGCAATATCGAAGCCTTAAACTGACCAATCTTCCCAACATCCTTAATCTTGCGTTTAATAAATTCCTCTGTAGCTGAATAATTTTCTGATTCATCAGCCAGCCAATATAATAAACTGCTGCTGTAAACAGCTTCGAGCAAAGCCCGCTTAGTATAATAGTTATAATCGGTGGATCTATCACCAGCCAAATACCAAATTTGATCACAAGTTTGCCATATTGCTTGTTGAGCTTTACAAATATTTTGCGGCATTAAATTATATTGAAGAAGCGAGCGAATAGATTCTCTAATCGGCTGGTATAATTTTAACTTTAAGCCAATTAAATAAGCAATTTTTTCATTAGTTTTAGCATATAAATTAGCATCAAAAGTCTTTACCAACTGTTCATTCATTTGAGCATAAAAATATTCGGTAAGATCATCAATTAGATTTGGAAATAATAGCAAAACATAAGCGTCTTCAAATCCACAAGCCTTAGCAGCTTTTTTTAAATTGCTCTCGCTCCAACGATCAAATGGCGCTTCTTTTAAGAATTTAGTTAAAATAAACAATTTTTCTTGGGCTATCTCATCATTTTGTTTACTTTTACTCATTATCAATTATACTCCTATGGTTATCAACTAAATATACTATCTATTAGCCAAACTCGCAAATACATAATATATACAGCCAGAAATCCTAAAACATATGAAAGGGGGGAATTAAACTGGTACAGATCATAGTTCATAATAACAATGTAGATGATGCATTAAAAAAGATGAAGAGAGAACTGCAAAAAGAAGGAGTTTTCAAAGCAATCAAACGTAAACGTCACTTCGAGAAGCCTTCAGAACGCAAGATGAGAGAAGAAAACGAATCTCGCAGAAGAAGAAGAAAATTAGAACGTAAGCGTAATGCTGACGGCTAGTATCTTAAAGAAACCGGATTAACTTCCGGTTTTTTTATGTCAAAATCTTTATCCTTTACTCTTTCCTCCTGCTTTAACATTATATGGCACAACATTAGGATGAAGATTACCCAACACTATAGGAGGTTCTTTTTGCCTTTGTACTTCTTTTACAATTACTTTACTGATGTCGTTGATAACTACTGCTTTGTCTTTCTCAGTAAGAGTTTTAAGTTTAATTCCACCAGTGAAGTATCCCAGTACTGTTTTTTCAGTAAGATTATCTCTGATATATGAAGTCATTATATTTTCTTCATTGTTAGTTATCTGAAAATCTTTTAATGCTTTATCTTGAACGGCCAATGCTACTATTTCTTTTATGCTCTCTGCATCTTCAAGTCTATTCCCTCTTTTAGCATAATCATTACCAAATAATGATTTAGTAATAGCTTCTGCAGTATTATTGATAATACTTTCTTTTATCTCTTGCTCAACTCTATGATCATCAGCAACATGTGGTACCTCTGCCTGTATATTAGGAATTCTTGCTGGTTGCTGTCCTACAATCACCGCACCATCGAGAGCAACTAATAAGGCCTGCTTTCTTTCTTCAGACAATTCCACACCACTGATTAACTCAACTGGTTCCATGCGTTTAACTTGCTCAGCAAACACCGGATTCAAATCTTTAGGGTCTATAGTTAAAAGTATCTCTTTATCATCTGTTAATATAGCATTGGTTATTAGTTCTTTAGCAATTGATTTTCTTAGAGCCTCATCTGGAATAGAATTTTTAATCAATGCTCGTTTTTCATCGATGCTTAGAGTGATTAATCCTTGTTCTTTTGTTAAGCCTAAATCACCAGTTAGTATATTTTTATAAATTTCAGAAGCTTCAGCTTTAGTTTGCTTTGTTGGAGCAGCTTCCATTTCAGCAACTCGCACTTTTGGTACTATTTTAGCAGCAGGTCGCTCTACTACTTTCCTCTGATTCGGAGCG
>CANDYO010000227.1 GCA_947424995.1 Rickettsiales bacterium
AAAAACCAACTTCAATGGGATAAAATTATATCTTCAATAAATTCAGATGAAGAAGAGAAAAATGTTGTCCGTACAATAAAAAAACTTATCGAGCAAGGCGTAGATATTAACCAGCAATTTGAGCCTGAGAAATTTTCTCTTTTGCATCTAGCTATTATTCATTGCAAGCCGCTGATTGTAGAAGTAATTCTTGATTATGATCAACCGGATTTGCTATTGGTCGATATAGATGGTAATTCTGCATTACATATGGTGGCGGCCTATAGAGATCATGCTGAACAAATTGAACAAAGGCATGAAATGTTCAAAGAACAAAGAATCGCTAGAGATATTATTCTATACAGTAAATTAATTAAGCAAGCAATTAATCTAAAGGATAATCTTGGAAATACACCGTTACACATTGCAGCAATCAATGGTAATGATTATGTCGTAAAGCTTTTAATAGCAAAGGATTATCTATTCTCACAACAAAAACTGTTAAGTATTAAAAATAAGGCAGGCCGGACTGTTTTACATGAAGTCATCGCGAGTGGTAAACAAGGAATAGAAATTTTACGTCTATTACTGCGTGTGGCAAGCCAACAAGACCTTGCAGAGAAAAATGCCTGGAATGAAACGCCTTTGCAAATGCTAGAGAGGTTAATTATAGAAAAAGATTTATTAAAAAATAAATTCCCGGATTTGTTATCTCTATCTAAAAAACTATTTAAGACTGCTAATACTTTATTAAAGCAGAATCAAGTACTGGATATACAATCCGAACAATTTATCGAAATTTTTTATAATTTAAACCAGGTAATAATTAATTTATTTCTTCGTATAAAACAATTACCACTTGACATTGAAGAGTTATTTATTGATATAACCAACCTGTACCCTGAGTTATCGCTTCCTAAACTAACCTCATTTAGGCAAATTCTATCCGAAATCAATACGAAAAGTATAAAATTCCCAGCTAACTTAAAACGGTTTTCAGAATTAAATAATGTCTATCTCAAGGGATTAACAGAAGCAAAAGAAATACTGCTACAAAAAGATTACTATGCATGGAAAGAAACGATAATCAGCTTGCCGTCGAGTTTTTCCAAATATGGAGAAGAATTACCTAACCCTAGCTTATATCAAGAATCTATTGACAATGAAAATTATCAGCAAGCAAAATTTTTATATGATGAGGCAATTAGTCTATTTAATAATCAAGAATTCCAACAGGCGATCGAAAAACTAAAAGCCTCGATTAAACAATACACAGACTATTTTCCTGGTCATATCGACTTAGCGAATGCTAATTACGATTTAGGCCTTTGCTATCACAGGCAAGCAGATTATCTAACCGCGCTGAATTATTTTGAGATAAGTAAAACTATTTATCTGAATCTACAAGCTTATCCCCAACTTGAAAAAGTCTACCAAGCCTTGGTGGAAATTCAAATAAAACAACTCAACACAAATTATCAAGCCACTCAGCTGGCCATTTTAGAGGATACACAGCGCAGTAATCAAGAAAAGCTCTGTGCCCATTTAGCTTTAGCTAATTTTTATAATTTAATAAGAAAGGAACTGAAAATTGAATCTGCTTCTTACAATGATGCCTTATACCAATCTCTAGTTATTTATGAATCTTACCATTACAGTTTAGCCTATGACAGGACGCAAGGTGCTACCGATCCAACGGCTCGCTTGGTGCTACAGCGCGAAATGGGTGTTACTGAAAATGAAAAATTAGGTACTTCTAATATTCAGCAATGCGTTGCCGTTTTTGCACATGACCCAGACTCAGGTACAGTAGTACTATCCCATTTTGACCGATTTTCTAGTCCATTAACCTTTATTGATCAATTATTAAAAGAAGTCCCTACTAAATCTAAGAAGATAGATCTTTATTTAACAGGGGGTAGAGATCAAAGTACTGGAATAGCCATATCAGACAATAATATTAACCAGGTTTTAAAGCAACTCTATCATTATAAAGATTACATTAATATTCGAGCGGCTGATTTAGGTAATAAAGCTTCACCACCTGCTGTCGTTTTTGATCCTACGCTGCGTAAATTAGTGCATGCTGTTGCACAGCATCCTGATGCGAGTCTTAACAGTAGGGCAGCACAAATGAACTTAAACCTAAATAAACAGGGAGATACGGAGTATTTATACCCAATTAACGTGGTTGATTTCGAGCTAGAAGACAATAGTAGGAAAAGAGATTTTAAGCCTGGAGAGCAACAAGAGTTAATTGATTTATATAAACATTATCGTTCACAAGCTAATTTGCAGTCTCAACCGAGTAAATCCTGGTTTCATAATCAGATATTTTATCCTTTGTTAGAGCAATTCTATACAGAAAATGCTGTTATGGATAGCGTTAATGCTTTAACACTGAGCCAACTTAATTCAAATCAATTACAAAGTGTATTTCATACATTGCAAAATAGCGAGGGTCACAAAACTTTACCATCATTTTCATCATCCAAACAAGATTCTGCGCCTACGCTTGATTTTATCGATTTCGTAGTTAAACAAAACAATCAGGTCAATCCAGATAATACTAATCCACTTAAGCGACCATTTTATGAAACCGCTTCGAATAGTCGTCAAAAAAAACCGCGTTTACCAGCGCGTTCTTTTGAAGCAGCAACAGCAAAAGGAGAATTTAATTATTGGCTAGAACAGCCTGATATTGCTGATATTGCGCGTATTGTTTTTAATTCTTTTCCAGTCACATCAGGTCATAGTCGATTTGATATTATAGCTAATCAAGCCAATTTAGAAATTCAATTACAAGAATTTAAAAAAGCTGTCTTGAAAGAGCAAGAGAGCAGTGGAAGATTTACGTTAATTATTAATTTGAATACTAATCATTGGGTAACACTTGTTGTACATTATCAACAGAATCGTTGGCGGGCATTTTATGTGAACTCCATGTCTGGATTTACTCCGCCAATTCCTGAATCAGTTCTTGGCCCACTACGCCACTTAGGTATAGAAACCTATAACTTATCCCATGCACGCCAACAAGATGGATCTAATTGTGGATTATGGGCACTCGAATCCGCAGTGCTGATTAACCAACAACTCGATATTAGTCCAAATTGGCAGAGAATAGGTTGGAATGCACTACTCGATCAAAGAGAATTAAGTACACATTTTTTTCA
>CANDYO010000228.1 GCA_947424995.1 Rickettsiales bacterium
TACCACAAAGTAAATTATTGGTAAGAAACATTGGTACTTGACAGCTTGACATGACTATACTATTCTCATAAGCGCAATATGTTCTTATACATATTACAACTAGCTGTAAGTTCAATACTTCTCTGGTTTGTTTGTAGAAAGTTTTTATAAAATGGTCTGCCAAGATATTTCGATAAAAGTGCTTTCTTTTTTGTTTTGTTATTAGTTCTATATTTTTTACATGAGTCCTTTCTTTTGTTGATTTCCTAAGTGATACATAAATATCTAGTAATTCTCGATACGAGAATATTTTACATTAATGATTGTTTTTAACGGTGTCAATATATTATCACCTCATAATAATTGAATCTTCTTGTTGAAATTGTTATATGTAAAAAATGGTAAATTTTGATTTTAAAAGGTATTATGGGACAATATTCAAGGGAATTGATATTTAAGGCTATTGATAGTTATGATTTATATACCAATAGTATGAAATTAGTTTTAAAGGCACTTATTGAATTATCAATAAATGATGTAACAATTATTAGCGTTTTAAAACTAAGCGCCTTAAGTAAAGTTTCTAGACCTGTTGCATATCAGGCACTAGAAGTGTTTGAAGAAAACCATGTTGTTATAAGGGAAAAAAGACCAAAGAGCAAAGTAAGTATTTTTCGCATAGATCCGAATAAATTAAATGAAATGGTAGAGAGATATAAATTACAGGAAAATATGTTAAATAAATAAAAAATATAACTTTACATGTAAGGTTATATTAAATATACTTATCTTATAAATAACATTTATGAGGTAATCTATGGGTTCTTTGAACTTAAATGTGCTAATATATCAAAGTGCTATATTAGCACAAAGCAAACTTTTAAATATTTCAACACCTTCTAACAATACTACAGAGCAAGATATAAAGCTGCTTGCTCTCAAGCAAGCAATAGATGATCAAGAGTCTTATTACCGTCAAGAAAGGAGCGACCTTTATAGATGTTTTGCTTCAACTCGCAGCTTGAAGGTGTATAATGTCGAATAACATAAAAGATTGCAGAATTACCCGCGCAGAACTTTCTGCTCTTCTCTGGGGAGTTACAAGTGACATTTCTACACATAGTTTGTCTATGTGGTTAAAATCTAAGACTAATGATGAATTTGTCGTAGTTCCGAGAAGTTTTGTTTTTGAATATATTGAATATTTAGAAATGGAGCGGAATTTAAACAAAATAAAGATATATTTATAATCTACTAGTTGGCGCTTAAATATTTTGTTGATTTTTCGTTATTTGAAGTGGCTATACTTTAGTGATGATCTTGAGTATTATGAATACCTTATTTGTTCTAGGTTTTTTTATCTAGCAATGATGTATTGTTCATTACACTATAGTTAATTATTTACTTGCATTGTTTGGTTGTTGATCACCACATACCGCTTTATATTCTTTTTCTAATTCCACAAACTCTTTTCTTTGTATAATTTGTGGAAAATATGCTTTTCTTAACTCCATAAGTTCGCGCGCTTGGTCACAATGACCAATCTTTATCAAAGCACTAGTAGCAGTATTAGAAACCAAAAAATCAGACAAAGTGCTGAATTCATTCAATAATAAAGATGTATTATAATTGTCTAAACTATCTTTGATTTTACCTTGTCTATACAGGGTAACTATATACTTTCTTATACTTAACTCTCTCATTGATCTTATATGATACTTTGTGTCATATTTTTTTTTCTCTGAAGCTATTTTATAATATTTTTCTGCTGTGTTGTATTCACCTTTATGGAAGTGATAACACCCCTTTAAAAAAAAACCTGTACCAGAATTGGAATGTTTAGACATTAATTGATTAGCAACTGACAGCAATTTACCTAGTACTTCTTCGTTATTAGTTAAGCCATAGATTCCATCATATCCTGAACCCACAAAAAACAAAACTTCTTTTGTATAAGATATAACACCTGATTTAGATAAAAAATCAATGTAATTTATTGCATACGATATATCTTTAATAGAATAAATAGCCGCACGTCCTAGATAATACATACTATCGTGTGAACATGTATTTTTGTAATTTGACCATTTATCTAATTTTTGGTTCTCTGTTAATTGAGTGTTGGTCATAATTGAACCAAAAATTTCATTACATTTTTCATCATTAGATTCTGCAAAAACTATTTGCGCATACGCAAATAAAACAAAAAATAGTAATTTTATTATCGAATATCTCGTCATATCTACTTTTTACTATACGCCTCTGCTAACCTTAATATTGAGTCAAAATCTTCATGGTTTCCAAAATCGAACAAATCCAGCATGGATATTTTTACAATCACATCAGGACTATATTTCTTTATTTCAGTGTCAAAATGACCATATTTAGCTTTTATTTGTTCAGCACGATTATGTTGAGTAATGGCATAATCTTCATCAATTCTTGCAGAAAAACTAGCAGAAGTATCAAAGTAGATTGGTATCCAAGCCATAGGTAATCCAACACCTATTTTATTTTTTCCTCCTTGTTTACCAATATTAAGTTTTGCATTATAACCAGCACCACCTTCTAATTCTAATTCTCCTTCTACACAATAACCAATCCCACACTTCTCGCTAATAGGCATGTTATACTTAACATTGGCAATACTTGCTTTGAACCCTACTGTTGCATCAAATCCAAATGTACCAATATTGAATCTCGTTACTCCAAAAGTCTCAAAAATATTAGCAGTTAATTTTGATCCGTCATCAAACTCTGCGCCGCCTACAAGAATACCACTTTGCCATCCTATACTTGAGTTTAAGCCATTACTCAAACTAGCATTTAAATGAGGAATAACATAAGGCATAAATCTAGCTTGTAGTTTTACATCTCCTAAATATCCTTCCTTACTATTTACCAAATCATATGAATATTCCTGCCCTCCAAAGCTTACTAAAGGCATGTGAGCATTTATAGAATGGTTATAAAGAGATGGTTTTTTGGTAAACTGACCTGAACTATTTCTGTAAGAGGTAACTTCTTTTTCATTTCGCACGAACGAAGCTTTTTTTACTCCATGATCATTGCCCCCAATTGTAATACCAGATTTTACATCAAATATCTTTACAGGCTTTAGATCATCTTGTGAATTCATTACCGATTGAGTTTTCTTTTCTGAAGCATCAAAAA
>CANDYO010000229.1 GCA_947424995.1 Rickettsiales bacterium
AACGCTAAGCATTTGAGAAAATTAGGCGTGAATGTGGTGCATGGAATCGATGCAACAAAATTAAATCATGCATTCAAAAATACTAAGTTCGATAAAATTATCTTTCAATTTCTTAATGTAGGTAGTCGCGAACCAATTGATGGACAAAATCCCAATTATGTTTTGGTCAAAGAATTTCTAGAAGAAGCTTGTGCAAATTTAGCGATCGGAGGCTCCATTCTTATTAGTGCCGTTGATAATGATCATTATAATAATATTTTTAAATTTGAAGAGTTAGCTTTAGTCTTAGGTTTTAAAAAACCAGCCAAATATAAATTTAATCCAAGAGCTTATCCAAGTTATCAACATACTATGACTCACCAAGAGGGAAACGCCATAGATCAATATATAAAATTTGCAACTTGGGAATTTAAGCGATGCAGCAATTAAGTTTATTTACCACCAAAGCTAGACCTTCCATCCAAGGTTTACAATATATTCCTGATTATATCTCCAAGAACCAAGAGAAGCAGCTAATTGATATTATTGATACTCAGAATTGGTTAAATGATTTAAAAAGGCGAGTGCAGCATTATGGATATAAATATGACTATACAGCTAGAAAAACAACCAGTGATCATTACATTGGTGCAATACCAGATTGGCTATCGCCTTTATGTCAAAAATTACTTGAAGATAAGATTTTTAAAATAATCCCGGATCAAGTGATTATCAATGAATACTTGTCTGGCCAAGGGATTAGTTCTCACATAGATTGTATTCCATGTTTTGGTGATGTTATTTGTAGCTTAAGCCTTAATTCGCCTTGTGTGATGGAGTTCATTAAAGAAGAAAAAGTGCCTATGCTATTGGAGTCTAGAAGTTTGGTTGCTCCTGAAGGTGAATCTAGATATAATTGGAAGCATGGCATAGCTGCAAGGAAAGTAGATATTTATGCGGGTAATAAAATATCTCGTCAGCGGAGACTATCAGTTACTTTTAGGAAGGTTATTTAATTTTCTGGCAAGAGTTTAATTGCTTTTAGAATCGGTATCTTTCCGCTGCTAGAAGTGCCCCCAGTGATAAGGATAATCTTTGTCATATTACAGCTTTATTTTTACTAGGGTTTTTGATATTTTCTACCATTGCTATTTCTCTTTTTGTCATTTCTATGCAATGTAGCGCAGGCCCTGCGCCAAGCTCAAGAAATGATTTGACGTTAGGCGCTAGAAAGTTTAGAAAATCACATTCGGCTTTAATATCTTTAAAATCAAAAGCGATATCGTATAGCTCGGCTTGGTTATGAAATTGTTCATGATTATTGGAATTTACTTTAGTTATAATTCTTTACTTAAATAATAAAAACTTGTTTCTTTAGCATATCCATTCCGAATAAAATCAATTTTAAACCCAAGTTTTTGATAAAAATTTGGTGCTTAAAAATTCATTGTTTCAACAAAAGCGAAATTACATCCTTTGATTTTACCAAATTCAAATGCACGCTCCATAAGTGCTCTTGCAAATCCTTGCGCCCGATAATCTTCTTCAACAAATAGCATTTTAATATGTAATTACCCCCAAAATATTTGTATAGCAACGCATCCAACTAAGTTTTGATTATCTCTTATTTCAAAAAGAACCGCTTCTTCTTTTTAGCCATCTATTCCCGTTTGAACTATAGCGTGTTTAGCGAGGCCAGTAAGAACCAGCTGCTTCAATTCTGGAGTTAAAATAGTTTGTATTATTTTATTATTTAAATCAAATAATTGCATAGTAGTTTACTCAAAGTTTATGGTTATTATGATTTTCTTATAAAATGCACTTTCCTGCAAATACAATAGCTGTATAATATAATTTGAATGGTTCGATGCTAATTTAGAGATATATTATGTCACTTAATGAAAATAACGATATGGATATTGGGATAGTCTTACTTCCCAATAAAGAATGTAAAGCTTTTGCTAATTCAATGACTGCAGACGTAGCTGAAAAGCTTCCTTATTTGACCAAGTTGCCTAATAATCCTCATATTACCATGATTCATATTGCTAACCAGAATTCACAAGATGTATTAGCATTACAAAAGGAGTTTGAACAGTTTTATAGTAAAGTCACTTTGAAATCTTTTAATTTACCAATCAAGAGCATTAAAGCTACTGGAGGCAATCCTGAAGCTGGCTATAAATGGCTTGATTTACAATTTGATACTCCAGATATTTTAAATAATCTACGAACCCAAGTTGTCAAAATATTTTGCCCATTACATAAAGGAGTTTTGACTAGGATGCAAGATGATCCAAGTAACTTTATTGAAGGATCTCCCGCTAAGAATGATATTAATCAATGTGGAGTTACGTTCAGTAGTTACCTTCCTCATATTACCACTTGGTATGTAGATCTACCAAAAGAAAATAAGGTAAATACATTAGAAGAAATTGCCTTAAAGCTGCGTGCTGATAAGTTATCATGCTCTGCTGAAGCGGTAGCATTGGTCGAGCTAGGACGCAATGGTAATGCAGTGCGAATCATCGAGCAATATCCCTTAAGCAAGGAAAGCTCGAATGTTTCTTGGGCTCAAGGAGTTTCAGTAGTTCTAATACTGATGTTTGTGATGTATTTATTATCAAAATTTATGAAAAATACCTAAGGAGCTGAAATAATATGTCAAAAAAATTAATTATAATTTTAGGTTATACCTTAAGCAATGACTGCCAAATACAACCTATTTTAAAATCTAGGCTTGATTCGGCACTGTCAGTATATAAAACTGAAGACAAATTTTTGCTTTGCGGAAAAATGCCACCAAAGCTATTAGTGCCAACAAGGTGTGAGAAAAACACGGAAGCAGAAGCAATGAAGCAATATTTAATTGCTCATAATATTCCTGCAATTAACATCATTAAAGAAGAGCTCTCTACTACAACTTTTGGCAATGCTTTTTATAGTTTTAATTATATTAAAGCAGAGTCGCCTTCATCAATTTTAATTATATCTAATGAGTTTCATTATCCTTTAGTTAAATATAGTTTTAATAAAGTTTTGGGAGATAAATATAATTATAATTTCCATATAATGCCGGATTCTTATTTAAATGCGCAGCCAGAAGAGCTTGAACGATGGAAAACCATTGTTGATCGTATGGTAGAAACATATTATCCA
>CANDYO010000230.1 GCA_947424995.1 Rickettsiales bacterium
TGCAATCGTCACCATCTTACCAGCTTATTTACTTGCTATTTTGATCCCTAATGCTTTTATAGCAGTCTTAGGATTCGCTGGAATGATTTTAGTAGTAATTGCTATTTTACTACCTATATATTTGTTATCAAAACTTAAATCTAATAAATTTCATTACCCTGAACTTAAGTCTAAATGGTTAATGATTCTATCAGCACTAGTAGGAATATTGATTATAATTTGCGAGATTTTTAATATAGTTAGCAGATAGTGAGATAGAACTTGAGAAAAATGCTATTGGTTCTATAATAAACTGATGATATATTATTACGAATTGGACGTTGTTTATGTAATCAGCCGTCAAAATAATAGCGATGACGTCACCCTTGGCCAAGCGTTAGCGCAGGCCGAGGGTCCAGTAAAAATCTCTTATAGCCTTCAATAATTATAGGTTTTAAAAGTTTTAAACTGGACTCTCTGATCACTTCGTGCCCCAAGAGTGACGACTTCGTTTGATTGCGTAAGTCAAGAGCAAGAACCTTAAATGACTTCCATATACCAACACTACAAACCAGGTGATTTATGATTATTGCTTTACTGCTATTTTGGGGGATTTTATCTGGACAGACTGCTGTATTCTTTCTAATAACAGCCATTTTATCAGTATTGTTAACTATTATTATTGATCGGAATCTATTTTCTGGCTCTATTTCATTAAAACTAAATAGACATAGTTTTATTTTTATAATCAATTTAATGAAAGAGATGTTCCTCTCAAGCATAATGATGATGAAACTTATTTGGCTAAAACCTAATGAAGTTCAATCATGCTATGCTCTCATTGATGCTGAATCGAAAGATTCAACTGGCCAAGTTATACAAGCTAATGCTATCACTCTCACCCCTGGTACAATGTCAATGAATCTTGATAATAATAAAATATTGGTGCATGCTATAAATTTAAAAGCAATGCAAGGGCTTAAAGCTGAGGTTCGTTTATGATTATTGCTCTAGCAATCTTACTTTTATGCATCATACTAATGCTAATCGGTATTTTTACTGGTAAAAATTTTCCAGAAAAAATTATGTCTTTATGCTGTTTAACTAACTATATTATCGTTTTACTCTGTTTTTTAAGTTTATTTGCTGGCAGAGAAAGCTTCATTGATATTGCATATATCTATGGCTTACTAGGCTTTGTAACCAACTTGGCCCTCACGAAATTATATAAAAATAAAAATCATGAATAATATATTGGAAATCTTCAGCTATTTTTTTATTTTCTTAGGGCTATTGATGATTTTATCTGCTGTAATTGGTTGTCATCGGTTGCCAGATTTTTTTACTAAAATGCATGCAGCTTCAGTAGGTGATGCAGTCGGTTGTCCCTTGGTTTTATTAGGCATAGCTTTGCAAAGCAATAGTATAATTATCGCTGTAAAAATAATTTTATTAGCTTTAATTTTATTGATCGTTAATCCTACAGCCAGCTATATTTTAAATAGAATTGCTTTAAAAAACGATTTATCAGCTGGTATTAAATTGGACAGAGATGATGCTTGAAATTTATATGATCTATTTCATAATTTTTGCAACATCGTTAATTGTATTTTTTTTCGTTTTTGCTAAAAATATTTTATATGCTAGCATTTTAAGCAGCTGCTTTAGCTTATTTACCGTAATGATGTATCTAATTTTAGATGCCCCTGATGTAGCAATGACTGAAGCCGCAGTAAGCGTAGTAACTTCTATTTTCTCAATTTATACTATTAAAGCTGCACATCAAACTCCGTATAATTTTGAAGATAAATTTAAACCTATATTATTTATATTTTGTATCAGTTTAGCTTGTATCCTTATTTACGCAAGTAATGATCTACCACCATTCGGCAGTCAATTTGCTATTGCTCAGCAAAGTGCGGCTGCGTATTATTTAAAAAACACTTCTGCTGATATCGGCATTCCATCGATAGTTGCCGCAATCCTCGCTAGCTACCGTGGCTATGATACTTTGATGGAAACTGTGGTTATTCTGGTCGGCGGTTTATCTGTTTTATTGGTGAGTAATTGTAGCGTCATCCCTGGCAAGCTGTCGAAGGCAGCGCAACTGGGGATCTCAGGCGCTGAAGCGTCTCCGCCCAAGATGACGCCTTGCTCTAAACCAGACCAGCTTATCACCAAACTAACCAGATTCATGATTCCGGTGATTATCTTGTTTGCTTTATACCTTCAATCTCATGGCGAAATATCACCAGGTGGAGGCTTTCAAGCTGGAGTAATAATTGCTACAAGCTTTATTCTATATGCTCTAGCTTTTGGCGAATTGCGTTTATTACAACTTTTTTCTTTAACTAAATTACAATTTATTGCGGTTAGTGGAGTATGTTTATATATTGCTACTGGGCTGATTGGCATCTTAAGTAATACTGGTTTTTTAAACTATAATATTTTAGCAAGCAATGAAATATTAGCGCAAAAAATTGGTATTATTACTGTTGAATTAGGCGTAGGGATAACTGTTAGCGCTACCATGTTATTAATTTATTTTTGTTTGGCTTTAAATGATGATGCAATTGATTAATCTAAATTATAACTTTTCGATTATATTATTTTGCCTAGGGCTGTACATAGTCTTAGCTAGTGATAACTTAATAAAAAAATTATTAGGTCTTGGTTTATTTCAAACTTCTGTGCTTTGGTTCTATATCAGTTTGGGTAAAATATATGGTGCTAAACCGCCTATATGCGACGAGGTTTGCACTGGCCTATATTCTAATCCCCTACCACATGTATTAATGTTAACTGCTATAGTTGTTGGCATCGCCACTCTTTCACTTGGGTTTGCTTTAGTAATAAAAATAAATAAGACTGACGCATGAGCTAAAATCGTACTAAAAACACGTGAGGCCGTCATCCTCCGAGCTAGGCAACGCCTAGCTTAGGGGGATCCATCCTCAGACGCTTAATTTGACATGGATTGTATATTCAAAATATACTCAAAACTCTGTAAAAAAGTAAGTAATGTAGTTAGAGTTATTGGTAAGGTTTATATAGGCCTTATCAATGGGGCGAACAGTACGCTTGATGGATTGATCACTAAGATCGTGGGGA
>CANDYO010000231.1 GCA_947424995.1 Rickettsiales bacterium
GTTTTGATGAAGCTTCAAGTTACAAAGAAGAAAAGAAAAAAAGAAGCAAAAAAAGAAAAGAAGAAATAAAAGAAAAAACCCCCCTAAAGGGGGGTAAAAAAGAAAAAAAGATATCATCCAATGAAGTTAGTTTATTCGCTAATGAAGCTAAGGCAGACAATGCTTTAAGCAGCTATTTGGTAGATTTAGATGAGAATTATGTTTTAAAAGAAATCTTAGCTGAACAACCCAAAAAGAAACCTATTGTTTCTAACATCGCAACCCAAGAAGTTATCGATTGGGCTGAGAAGAGTTTACCGGCCAGTATTGATATTGGGTGGGAGCTAGATAAATTTCAAGACTACATCGTTTATAGCAATAAGAAACCACCTAAAGATCTAGTTGCAGCTTTTAGAAACTGGCTTCGTAGAGCATCAGAAAGCAGTAATTCAATAAATAAAAAAACAAATAAATTCAGAGGATTTAATAATGACCACTCTAATCACAAAACCAATAAAAGACCCATTAATGTTGCCACGCAAACAACCGGCTTTGAACGATTCCTTACCGGAGGAATTAGAGCGCTTGATCGCTTCAAGCGGAGTGGATTGGACGGAGAAATTGATTAATCGATGTGAATATCGTTTTAATCCAATTCCAGTTATTCCTTTTAATTCATCAACTTATCAAAAGTTGATTTATTGGAGTAAAATACTGCAAGATTCTTTAAAGCCAGCTGAGCCAGAACAAATCTTAGCAATCTTAGCGAGACTTAGAATTCATTTTACCAGCCAAATGATGAATGAAAATGAAAATGAAATTCTGGTGCATGACTATTTAGCTGATTTAAGTCATTTTCCTTTTGACCTGATTCTGCAAGTTTATAATGAATATCGCTACGAAGGTAGCAACGTATTCTTTCCTAGGGTTGGTCAATTACGTCAAATGATCAATATTCATTTATGCAAAAGACTATCTAAATTAAACAGATTAACGGCATTAATTGAGGTTAGCGAGAGAAATGCCAATACTTCACAAAAACAATAATAAACCATAATAGGAGATTTAAAAAATGAAAATAATAAATTTAACCAACAATATTAACAAAGCCAAGCTTAAGCAATGCATCACTGTAGCTGGAATTTTAGCAGCTGCTTTATTGTTACCTGAATTATCATTTGCTGCAGATGCTTTTGCAGATATTCATACAAAGGTTACTGGCTGGATTGGAGGAACTGCTGGTAAGTTAATCACCTTTATTTGCTTCGCTATGGCTGGAATTATGGGAGTAGCAGGATTTCCAACTAAATATATTTTAGGTGCGATGGGAACAGGGTTATTGCTGTCTTCATCGAATAGCTTAGTTGATATGTTGTTTTAGGTAGAGAATTCATATGAATTACCGCATTCCAAAAACTTTAGATAATTCTGTTCGTTGCCTTGGAATACCAATGGATACTTTGTTGGTGTTTATGATGGCCTGGGGGAGTTTTGTTATGTTCAATAAGGGACTATACGGAATTCCTCTAGGCATCTTTGCAGCTAATATTTTTGGTCGTTTTCGTAGTCGAGCTATTATCCGCAAAATTATTAGAATTATCTATTGGTATTTACCAAGTGAAATGAATTTTATCAGAGGCGTACAAGGACATCAGAGAAAAATGAACATGGAGAATATGGATATGGTTAATGTGGATTTCAATAATATGAAGAACATAGACATCAAAAGCATAAATATAAATAAGTTAAATACAAAAGGTCTAAATAGAAAAAATATTAAATTTATGGATTTAAAACATGTCGATCATCAATAAAAAATTGCGATTACAAAAGAATATTCTATTAGCTGCTGTGAGCATAATGTTATTTACTAACAGTTTGCTTGCAGTAAAGCTATATAATCAAGAAGTCATTACCCGTAACTTGCCTATTACCGATCAAGATTTGATTATTAGTAATTCATATATCAATGATGCTGCATTAAAAATGAGAGCCGATCAAATTATTTCATTATTATTTTCAATGAAAAAACAAAATACCAAAATGGTTTCAGCTTCTTTATTAAGACAAGTAGATAATGAGTTTTATGAGCCATTTAAAGCTAAAATCGAACAATTAGCAGAAGATATAACTCTTAGAGATTATCGCTATGTTTTTGGTGATGTCCAGGCTTACGAATTTGATAATTATGGCATGAGTGTCAAAATATCCGGGTTTCTAGATACTTATCTATCTGATAAAAGAATAGGCAATACGCATAAGCAATATTTAATCTCGTTCACTAACAAATCAGGAATTATTAACCTAAAAGCATTTGAGGAAATAAAAAATGATAAAAAGAACTAAAATTTTACTCTGCCATGTAATTGTAGGCATGCTGATACTTTCAGCGCTTAATGTTAATGCGCAAGCTCAAACTCAGACTTCTACTCCTACAGAGCAAAAATTCAATACTCATAATAACGGTATAATTAAAGCATTTGCCTCTAAGGACGAAATCACCCGTATTGCCTTTGAGGCTCAAGTTACAGAGGTACATGCAATTTCGCAAGAATTAGAATATGTAGTAAATGGTAAGGATATTTATTTGAGATTGCAGCAAGCTGAGAAGCCAATCAATTTCTTTGTTAAAACTGAAGACGAGATGACTTATAAGCTAATTTTAGCAGCTAATGAAATGCCAGCGACTCAAATTTTCATTCATAATCAAAAAGCAAAATTAACACTATCTGAATCAATATCGGTGTCTAGAACTGAATATCGCATACAACCAACGAGCGAATTAAAAAACCGTATCGCCAAAATTATTCAACTGACGTTAGAACCGCAAAGACATTTAGGCTTCACTATCATAAGTAAAAATTTGAATTTAACTAGCCCTAATAAAGCTTTAAAAATGAAATTAGTTGGAACTGTTGCTGGCAATATGCTTAGGGCTGAAAAAATCTACATTGCAAATAAAAGCGATAAATTACAAAAACTAAATTTAAAAGATTTTATGAATAAAAATTACCTAGCTGTCTATTTAGCTAAAGAAGAACTGTTACCTAAAGAAGAGTGCGTACTTATAAGAATTATTGATCAAGTGCAAGTAAGAAACTAAAC
>CANDYO010000232.1 GCA_947424995.1 Rickettsiales bacterium
AGGAGCATACTGATTTGGATTATGCAATGGAACTTGGAAACAACAGTATAGAAATATACCAGCTTTACATATGGCTTAAGCGCATTAGTCCAATGATTTGGAGGCGGCTGCTTGTTAGAAGTGATACTAGTATTGCTGATCTACACCATTATATTCAAATAATTATGGGATTGGAGGATTATCACCTTAATCAATTCATAATCAGACAAGGTTATTATGGTGTCTACCATATAGGTGGTATAAGCTTTGCAGATGATCCGAACAAAGTATATTTGAAAGATTTTGATTTTCGTATTAATGAAAAGTTTAGGTACGAATATAATTTTCATATACCATGGGAACATGAGGTTAGGATTGAAAAGAAATTGCAGTTAGATCCTAAGACAAAATATCCAATATGCATAGGTGGAAAAAATGCTGGACCAATTGAAGAATGTGGCAGTGTGGAAGAATTTATGGAATTACGTGAATCCAGCGGCGATCCAATGAGTATTATTTTCAGATGTCAGGATGCGTTAGAAGAGTATAAAAATGGTGTTCTTGATAGAGAAGAATTGAAAGAAGTTGTAGAGGATTTAAAAGACTTAAATGATAGATTCGCATTTAGTAGAAAAAATATAAATAGAGAGCTACAATACTGGTTAAAGAACGGTGAGAGGGAGTGGTAGATGATTTAATCAGTATTAAATGGGAGGCTTTTATGAAAATGACTATTAAAGTTGTTATAGAACAAGAAGATCAAGTAATTACAGAGAATATTGCCATAATAGAACGACAAGAACTTGCTGCTGAAACTTTGGGTTTAAACACTGGTGAAGCAAAACAAATTACATCTGGTATACAGAAAGTGATGACTAATTATCAAGTAAATGATTATATTTTTCAGCAAAAACCTTGTAATGACTGTGGAAAAAAACGCTTAAATAGAGGGTATCATGTATTAAGATATAGGACGTTATTTGGCAAACTCTCTTTGAATAGCCCTAGATTCCTTGAGTGTAGTTGCTATCATAGTAATGAGAATGAACAAAAAAGTTTTAGCCCTTTGACTCAGTTATTAGATGGCCACGCAGCACCTGAATTGATGTACCTGGAGTCAAAGTGGGCATCACTAATGTCATATGGTATGACTACAGATCT
This sequence comes from Rickettsiales bacterium, assembly GCA_947424995.1. GTDB lineage: Bacteria > Pseudomonadota > Alphaproteobacteria > Rickettsiales > CANDYO01 > CANDYO01. The sequence goes on from CANDYO010000232.1 coordinate 1,141, forward strand.
TTTGTCGGAATTACTACCATTAAAGATTAACCATGCTACAGTGCGATGTGATGCTAAAAAAATATCTACAAAGATAGAGAAAGATTTAGGTAAAGAAAATCATATATACATAGAAGGATCACAAAGAGACTGGCAGAAGTTACCAAAGCCAGGTAGCCCATTGGCAGTAGGAATTGATGGAGGTTATATACATGCAAGAGAAGGCAGTAATAGAAAAGCTGGGTGGTTTGAAGCAATAGTAGGTAAAAGTTTACAGGAAAATACAAAACCGAAACGCTTTGGCTACGTCACGAATTATGAACAGAAGCCCAAAAGAAAGTTGTATGAGATGCTAAAAAAACAAGGTTTACAGATGAATCAGGAGGTAACCTTTTTCTCAGATGGAGGAGAGACTGTAAGAGAGCTACCATTTTACTTAAGTCCTAATTCAGAGCATATTTTAGATTGGTTCCACATTACTATGAAGATTACAGTAATGAAGCAAATAGCAAAAGGTTTCACTGGTAATGAAATAAAAATGGAAACTGCATTAGACAAGATAAAATGGTATATTTGGCATGGCAATGTATACAAGGCTTTACAGAAGCTAGAAGATCTTAATTTCGAACTTGATGGTAGATATTATGATAAGAAAGAAAGTACCGGTTATAAACTATTGAAAGCTGTAGATGAATTTGAAGGATATATCAGATCTAATAGCCAGTTCATTCCGAATTATGGTGATCGTTATCGTCATGGTGAGACCATATCCACTTCTTTCGCGGAATCTGCAGTAAATGAGATTATCAGCAAGAGGATGTCAAAGAAGCAACAAATGAGATGGACTAAGGAGGGTGCACATTTGCTTCTACAGCTTAGAGTCAAAACCCTAAATGATGACCTTGGAGAACATTTTCGTGAGTGGTATCCGCAGATAAAACTTGAGGATACTGCGGTCACTATGGTTGCAGCAGCAGCGTAATATTTTTGGTACTGAAAATTATAATAAATAATGTTAGATCAAATCTAACTGGGTTTTGCTATTGCTACGGGAAGCGAATGTTGGTATGATTTGCTATGTTGCCCAAGAATCAATATCTCATTTTTACGAAATTGATAAATTAAGAGGTTTTACGAGAGCATTTGTATAATTTGTAATGAGCTTAAACAATAAATCCACCCCACTTTCTTCTGCTCTCCAAATAGAGGAGAGCTGTACAACAATATGTACCGCTCTATAGCCATTTTAAATAATGGCGAACTCAAAGGAAAAAATGAAATAGAGCTGGAAATATGGAACCAATGCACTCGTCTTATTGCTGCTATTATGCATTTTTATAATGCTTACATTCTAAATAGTTTTTTTATCAATACTACAGACGAGGAAGAAAAAGAATTTTTAGCACATCACTCGCCTACTGCTTGGACACATCTAAATTTGCTTGGATATTACCAATTTCGCAATGAATTCTCTGAAGAGCTTATAGATGAATGGATTGCTGAATGTAATTGGCAAAAACTCACAGGTTGCGTTAAGAAAAAAGAGTGAATAATCAAAGAGATACAGGCAGATTATAACATTATCTGCGTAGATGAATAATTTTAAGCCATTTTCGCTTTATTTTTTAACTTCACTTTTTAATTTACAATTTAACCGTAAGTTATTACAATGTTAGGTATCTAAGATGCTTGCGTTTGCATCTTAGGAATTAATGAAGATGCTAACATAATGAAACAAGGTAAAAATCATGATGCGACAACAAAGAGATTGGCCTTACGCTTACAATAATTTACGTATAGAATTAGCTCGAGTAAAACAACAGCTCAAGTTTGCAGGCAAAAATGTAGACGACGTTATGCTACCTGAATTTATGACACCAAAGACTAGCCAGGAGTTAGCAAACTGTCAAGAAGCTTTAAAAGTATATGTGGAACTAAAAGATGGTGTGGA
>CANDYO010000233.1 GCA_947424995.1 Rickettsiales bacterium
GTAATCTATGATAATATTGTGACCAATCAGTTCTCACTTTTAATAAAACGTAGATTTTTGCCATTATTTGTAACTCAATTTGTTACATCCTTTAATGATAGCTTGTTTAAATGCTCTTTAAGTATGTTTATAACTTATAGCTTAATTGCGCAAGACAAAGGTGATTTTTTAATTACACTAGGTGCTGGGTTATTCATCTTACCATTCGTTTTATTTTCACATATCGCTGGACAATTAGCAGATAAATATGAAAAATCTTCAATAATAAGATATCTAAAAATAGCGGAAGTTATTATAGCAATATTAAGTTCTCTAGCACTTTTTACTGATAATATATACTTACTACTTGCAGCTTTATTTCTTTTTGGAACTCAAGCAGCCTTCTTTGGACCAATAAAATATTCAATTTTACCTACAAGTTTAAAAAAAGATGAACTTATGGCTGGTAATGGATTGATTGAGTCGGGCACTTTTATATCAATATTATTGGGGACAATTGTAGGTGGAATAATCCATTTAGATTTATTAGGTAAAATAATTATTTCAATCATTATAATTAGCACTTCTACCATTGGTTTGGTGGCCAGTTATTTTATCCCTTTTTCACCTGCTGCAGACTCAGAACTAAAAATTAACCCTAATATATCTGTAATAAAGGCAGAATTTAGAGACATTATAGATAAAAATAGATCAATTTTTTTATCAATCTTAGGTATTTCTTGGTTTTGGATGATTGGCAGTATGTTAATTACAGAATTACCAGTATATGTAAAGATTTCACTCAATGCTGATGCCAAAGTTGCCACCCTTTTATTCGCTATTTTTTCGCTTGGAATTGCTATTGGAACTATGCTTTGTAATAGCTTGATGAAAAGTAAAGTAAATGCAAATTATATACCAATTGTTGCTTTGGGAATGTCGATATTTATTTTTGATTTAAGTACTCTCTCTCTGCCAATGCAATTAAGTTTATATAATTTAGAGCAGTTCTTTAGCTTTATAAGTGGTTGGCGAGCAGTATTAGATTTATTTGCAGTTGCTGTATGTGGTGGACTTTACATAGTGCCCCTCTATGTTATTTTACAAAGCAGCAGCGACGATAGTTCTCGCTCTCGTATTATTGCCGCTAATAACTTGATAAATACTTTATTCATTTTTGTTTACTCAATAATTTTAGCGATTTTGATTAAAAAAGGAGTGGCCATCAATGGCTTATTTTTACTAACCGCAATCTTAAATAGTATAGTTGCGCTTTACATGTGCAAATTATTGCCAGAAGTAACTATTAAATTTCTGCTTAGACAAATTTTAAAGCTCTTTTATCAAGTTGAACTAAAAGGCATTGAGAATTACACCAATGTAAACGAAAGGGCTTTAATCATTGCTAATCACACCTCATTTTTAGATGCAGTACTCATTGCTGCATTCTTACCTGGTAAAGTTACTTTTGCAGTTAACACCTATATAGCCAAAAAGCTATGGATTAGGCCCTTCTTATCTTTAGTTGATATACTTGCGTTAGATCCTACTAATCCGATGGCGATTAAGCAATTTATTAAAGAGTTAGAAAATGACAAAAAATGCGTTATTTTTCCTGAAGGAAGAATTACTGTAACTGGTTCTATCATGAAAATTTATGAAGGAACGGCAATGATAGCTGATAAAACCAAAGCAAAAATTGTTCCCATTCAAATCGAGGGCGCTCAATACTCTCCTTTTTCTAAATTAACTGGTAAAGTTAAAATAAAACTATTTCCTAAAATTACTATTAGCATTTTACCTACTCAATCCATTTATGTACCCAGTGATATAATTGGGAAAGAAAGAAGAGCAAAACTAGCAATAAAAATGTATGACATTATGTCTAATATGGCTTTCGCATGTACTAGTCATAATAAAACTTTATTTACATCGCTACTGGAAGCAAAAGATTTAAATGGTGGTGATCACTTAATTGCTGAGGATATAAATAGAGAAGCTATTAGTTATAAACATTTAATAGCAAAAACTTTTATTTTAGGGAGATATCTATCTAGAAATACTAAAAACAATGAATATGTTGGTATTTTATTACCAAATATGATTAGCAACATCTTAACCTTCTTTGCTTTACAAGCTTTTAGCCGTATACCAACAATGCTAAATTACTCAAGTGGAATGGCCAATATTATTTCAGCATGTCAGACAGTTAAATTAAAACAGATTATTAGCTCTAGACAATTTATTGAAAAAGCTAACTTACAAGTCCTAGCTAGTGAAATTGAAAGCAATGGATACAGAATTATATATTTAGAAGACTTAAAGACAAAGATATCTCTAGCTGACAAAGTAGTAGGTTTTTTTGCAGCATTTTGTCCTTATGTTTATTATAAAATTGTGAACTCATTTGAAACTAGGAGGGCAGATAATCCATGCGTTATATTATTTACTTCAGGTTCTGAAGGTATGCCAAAAGGAGTGGTTCTAAGTCATAAAAACATCCAAACTAATCGCTCTCAATTAGCAAGCAGAATAGACTTTGGTCCTAGTGATATTGTTTTTAATGCATTACCTATTTTCCATTCATTTGGTTTAACTGCTGGAACTTTGTTGCCAATGCTTTCTGGTGTTAAAGTATTTTTCTATCCTTCCCCATTACATTATCGTATCATTCCAGAGCTAGTCTATGATACAAATTCTACAATTATGTTTGGTACCAGCACTTTCTTACAAAATTATGCTAAATATGCTCACCCTTATGATTTTTATAGTATGAGATATGTATTCTCAGGAGCAGAGAAGCTTAAAGAAGAAGTTTATCGACTATGGCTAGAAAAATTCGGCATCAAAATATTTGAAGGCTATGGAGCTACTGAAACTTCTCCAATAATCTCAACCAATACTCCAATGCATAATAAATTTGGTAGCGTTGGAAGAATAATGCCAGGTATTGGTGCAACATTAGAAGCTGTGGCCGGTGTAACTGAAGGAAAAAGATTATTTGTAACTGGCGATAATATCATGCTTGGCTATATTCTTCATCAAAATCCTGAGGTAATTGTTCCACCCAAAGATGGTATATAT
>CANDYO010000234.1 GCA_947424995.1 Rickettsiales bacterium
CGTATAGCTTAGGAAAATTGCTTGCTAACGACTTGAATCATATGCAAGGAGGCATGGGACAGTTATTACCTTACTTCTATAATCCTAGCGACGAAGACGAGGACGAATTCACAACCAAGAGCATTGGTTGCATTGAAGAAGGCAGCTGTGGAGCATGTGAGAATTGCGGAGTTAATTGCTACTGTGAATATGTCAATGCTGATGGCACCTGTAGCGCCGTGTGCTCTTAGACAATTGGCCTTATGCCTGGGCCTCTCTGTCAAAAATAGATTTTCTAACAACAAACTAGGTGGTAATTTTCGATAAAATTCCACCTTTTTATTCTTAACTGTAATTCTTATAAAATTTTCATACCTACGAAGTAATTAATTGATGATAATTCTGAGCCAATTGGACAAATTGAGCAACTGACAATTCTTCAGGACGTTGAGTAAGAGCAATATCAGTACCGTAGATTAAACCATTTAAATCTGGATGAACTTGTTTCATAGTAACCCGTAGCATTTTACGCCTTTGATTAAAGAGAGCTTTGCAGATGAATTGTACAGCATGAATTATATTGGCTGGTGCTTGTTCTGGTTTTGGGTAGAGCGAAATAACCGATGAAGTCACTTTAGGAGGTGGATAGAATGCTTCTGGGGCTAAATTGAAATGCATTTCAGTGTCGCATAAAAGTTGACAGATAACGCTCAACCGACCGTAATCTTTGCAACCTGGAGCGGCGACAATCCGTTCTGCTACTTCTTTTTGGAACATCAAGGTGAAGTCTTGCCAGAAGCTGACATTTTCTAACCATTTACATAATAATAAAGTACCGATGTTATAAGGGAGATTAGCAATAATTTTAGTCTTAGGAGTTACTAGCTTTGCTTCTTCTATCTTAACAGCATCATCATTGATGATCACTAATTGTGGATAGATTTCCTTAAGCTCTTCTAATGCTTCTATGCACCTAGAATCCTGTTCAATAACAGTAAGTTTATTAGGATTAATAGCTAATATAGAACGAGTCAATCCACCCGGACCTGGACCTATTTCTAGAACATTTTGGCCAGCTTTAAGATTAGCTACCCTAACGATTTTATCGGTTATATTTTGATCAAGTAAAAAATTCTGGCCTAAGTTTTTTTTAGGGCTCAAACCAAATTTATTAATAACAGCTCTTAACGGTTGAAGCTCAATCATTGTTTTATCAATAATTCAGCGATTTGAACGCCATTTAATGCAGCGCCTTTACGTAAATTATCAGCCACTATCCATAAACTCAATCCTGAGTCAACAGTTGGATCTTTACGAATTCTGGAGACGAATACTGAGTCTTCACGTACTACGTCGATAGGAGTCGCATAGCCACCGTCCTGATGACGATCTAGAACTACTACTCCAGGAGTTGATTTAAGCAATTTTTTGGCCTGAGCGGCGGTAATAGTTTCTTCGAATTCTATATTTACCGCAGCGCTGTGCCCAACAAATACTGGGACTCTAACGCAAGTAGCAGTGAGCTCAATATCAGCCCCTAGAATTTTCTTGGTTTCTACGTCCATTTTCCATTCTTCTTTAGTTTCACCTGAAGCCATAAAATCATCAATGTGAGGGATAACATTAAACGCGATGCGTTTAGTGAAAGCACTAGGAGCAGCGTCTTGATAAATAAACATGCCCTTGGTTTGTTGAAAGAGTTCGTCCATAGCTCTTTTACCAGCGCCAGAAACAGACTGATAAGTTGAAACTACAATCCGCTTAATTTGCGCCTCATCATGCAAAGGCTTTAAAGCTACTACTAATGGAATAACTGAACAATTGGGATTGGCGATAATATTTTGATGTCCCTTAAGAGCTTCAGGATTAACTTCTGGTACGATTAGTGGTACTTTTGGACTCATTCGAAAATGTGAACTTTTATCAATAACTATACAGCCTTCTTTAGCAGCTTTTGGTGCATATTCTTTAGCTACCTCAGAACCAGCTGCAAAAAATGCAATATCTACATTTTTAAAGTCTAAACTATCAATAGCGATAGATTTTAAAATTTTATGTTCACCAAAACTTACCTCTTTACCCAAAGAAGATCTAGATGCTACGGCATATATATTATCAATTGGGAATTCACGTTCATTAAGAATAGATAAAATTTCACGACCGACATTACCGGTCGCGCCGATTACTGCTACATTATATTTTTTTTTCATAATTTTATCCAAGGTTATATTTATATTATTAAGAATTACGCGTCATCCCTGACGAAAACGCTTGAAAAGCGTTTGAGATCGGGGATCTCATGAGGATTAAACTCCTGATATCCTCGGTCTTGCAGCGCTATTAGCGCTGCTTGCCAGGGATGACGAGGTGTCTTGTTGTTAATATCCCCATATATTTTTTAATCAAAGTGACTATAGTTAGATTTAAAGGCCATTTTTAAAAATTCTCTGCGCATTTTACTTTCTTTAAAACAGCCAGTCATATGTGCTGTCTGCATCAGACTGCTAGGTCTATGAGCTCCACGCATAGTTAAACATTGGTGCGAAGATTCGATTACTACTCCAACACCTTTAGGGCTAATCAACTGATCAAGGCAATTAGCAATTTCTATCACCAATCTTTCCTGAATCTGTAAGCGTTTAGAAAAGACATCAATAATGCGAGGGATTTTGCTCAAACCAATAATTTTTTGATCTGGAATGTAAGCTACGGTAGCTCTACCAATAATCGGCACCATATGATGTTCACAATGTGATTCCAAACGAATGTCACGCAAAATTACCATCTCATCATAACCGTTTTTATTAGCAAAAGTTTTGTAAGTTTGGGCATTAATATCTACAGCATAACCGCTGAAAAATTCACCATAAGAATCTACTACTCTTTGTGGAGTATCGAGCAATTCTTCTCGTTCAGGATTATCTCCTGCCCAGCGAATTAAAGTTCTAACCGCTTCTTCTGCTTCTTCTTTCGTAGGTTTATTGTTCATTTATCTTCCTTCATGTGTTTGAATATTAGTATTATGAATAATATTCCTCCTATTAAGGCAATTATTCCACCAAC
>CANDYO010000235.1 GCA_947424995.1 Rickettsiales bacterium
GATCTCTACTATTTGTTTTGGAAAACAGCTATCAACTTTATAATCATAATATTGATCACAAGTCTCTTCATTACTCGTGGTTATTGTTTCTTCACTAGGCTGGCAATTACTAGAGCCCCCACTTAAATAGTCAAATTCATTATTTTTAATAGCATTCAATGCTTTGTCTAAATAAGCTTTGTTATTAATCGGCATACCGTTTTCATCTCTATCAAAGCCTTGCTTGTCTAATTCTTCTTGTCTTTTGAGGCTTACAATACTACTAAATGTATGCCCAACTTCACAATTGTCTTTATCGCAACTATATTCAACTGGCTCGCCTTGCAACTCTTTTAATGCTTTCTCATCATTACGTTGTTTTATATGTTCACCAGCACTTTCAGCTTCCTCTAGTTGCATACCAGCTCCTCTAACATTACTACCTTCATAGCCAACGACTTCTTTTAACTCATGAGTTTCCATATTTTGAAATGATCCAGCTACATTAGACTCCAAAGATCTAGCTATGCTTTGGCCAGATTCTTTATGAGCTCTTAACTCATCAGCAGATAATGCTGCAAAAGCTTGAGAAGTACATAAAAGCAACTTAAGCACTATGAAAAATTTAAGTGATATAAATAAGGTGAATAATATTTGCTTTAGTTTATTTGTTCTCATGAGCTTTGAACCTCTCTAAGTAAATTTTAGCATTTTGAGCCAAATCACCACTGTTATTAAACTTTTCTAAAGCATAATTAATGCTAATATTACCTACTAATTTATCGAATTTATCTCCATCACTTAAAACAAAGCTTGGTACTAAATTAATTGAAAATTTCTGAAACAATACTGGATTAACTTCTATAGCAATGCCTTGAGAAGATATCTCTTGAATGTAGTTAATTGTTTCCTTAAAACTATTATTTTTAAAACCTCTCAGCACCAGCTTAGCGCCTATCTTTTTAGCGATGGCGTCATATTGCATTAATAAAGTTTTAGGCATACTAAAGCTAATAAAAATATGTAAACCATCTTGTTTTTCTGATGAACAAGAACTTTGTTTAATTTTATCAAAACCTGTTAGCATTTGATCAATTATATCATTTTCATTAGCAGTGTTTTCATTAGTAGCATCAGCTACATTAGCAATTCTAGTTGTAGCTGTATTTGTAATTACGTTTGCCGTTATCTTTGAATCGATATTAGATAAATCTTCTGTAGATAGATTTGGCTCTTGGTTTGTATAAGCACTATCAACTATTTCATTAGCGTAATCTTTATAATTTACAGCAGCTTCTTCAATTTGCTGAACTACGCTGGCAAAGTTTTCTTGGCTCATATGCTTCTTATCAATAACTGTTTCATCAATTGTTTTATCAATTGCTTCAGCATTAGCTTCTTGAACAAATAGACCTACTAAGATTACTAGCAAAACCAAAGCTATAAAAATTAACCATTTTAAAATATGCAGCAACTTTTTTTCCTCCATAATAAATACCCAAAATCCTCACCCACTATAGGAATTTCCTTGCCAGATTCAAAAAAGCTTGTGCTTTTACCAAAAGGAGCACACTTACTGGGATCAGGATTAACCATCTGGTAGCGATAATGACTTTTCTTCATCATTAGAGCCAAATTTTTACTACAGATTTTTTTGACATTATCAGATGATGTTTCATGTGCCATACCTTGCCTATGTAGCTTAAAGGTTATTTTCTCAACTGCGTTTAGTGATGCTTGAATTCCTCCAATATGAGCATTTACATTAGCATTCATTGGATACATGCTGCCTTGACAACCAGCGCACCAAAATAATGAATCCATTGGGCTATTATTTGCTGTTGCACTTACACAATCAGCAGAGCACGCAGCTTGGGCAATTAAGTTATTAAACAACAAACTCTCAGGATGAAAAATCATTGATAATTCATCATCATTACCAGTTGGATCAAGTTCAGTAATCCATAAAGGATCAAAATTACTTTCCTGCAAACAAATAAAATCAGTAAATAATTCTAATAAATATAAAATTGGATAAATATAATAATGCACATACCAAGTAGAAATTTTACTGCTTGCAGCTTTAGGCCTTCCACCTTGGCTTTTCTCAAATCCCATATCCATTTGCAAGCCGCCCATGTTAACAAAGCAATAAGGCTCAGCGGATACATCAACAAGTCTTGCTGGCTCCCAATATCCTCCAACAAAACCTGGCATTGGAATTCCACCTCGAGGACAGATACATACAGGCGAAGAAGGGTTTTTAGTATCTTTAAGCCCAGATTTACTACTAATAAGATCCATTGATCCTATGGTAATCGGAAACATACATTCCCAATTTATATCATTAATTGGATTAACAAATTCTCCAGTGCATTTTTTTGCCTCTGCTTGATTTACTAAACTTATTAGACTAAAAAATACTAAGAAAAATCTCATTGAGTTTCTCCTATGACGCTAATTTTTAGTCTTAATCTATCTTGAGTTACTAAAGCTGGCACTTCTTTTATTCCAAGTTTTTGAGTAAGAAATCCTGCTTGATCAAAATAAATCCAGATTTTTTGTTCTCTTTGCTCTCTTTGTAATTTTAAAGGCTCGCCTTTAACTAAAATTATCTTGAGCTTTTCTTCTCGTTCTTTATATAAATTCAAAGCAAGTTTTATTTGTTTAGCATCATCGCCATCAATAAATAGTAAAGCTTGACTTAGAGGTATAAATTCTAATGGATTAACCTCTACGCCAGCTTTGTGAATAAGTTGATTATTCTGATCTCTAATATCTTGGGTCAAAACATAGCTAGGGTCATAGAAAAATTCTTTTGATTCTTTAGCCTTAACTATTCCCATAACTGCAGTTGGTCTTTCAACATATTTTTTGGTTTTTGTTTGAAGCTTTTTATTTACTTCATCCCAGTTAGTTTTTTTAATTCTTCCAGCAATCACTTCAAGAAAATCCTCTTCAATAATTTGATAAGTATGGCCCTCAATACCAAAATCCTTAGCTTCAGCTTCTAAAGGGACCATTATTAAATAAAGAGCAAACCACATGC
>CANDYO010000236.1 GCA_947424995.1 Rickettsiales bacterium
TCTCTTATATCACGATCGATACTTTTAAATTCAGAGTTAGTATCTGGTTTAATTTTTGTTGCCATTATCCTCTCGCCTCCTTAGCGTATTTTTGTAAATAATTAATATATTTTTCTTCTGTCATATCACAAGCTGCCGCAGCTTTCTTTTGTTGTAGCGTTAAAACTATAGGCTTGTTTTCCACTACGTTAGTCGGTTGATGACGGCTTCGAACTCCGCCGAAATGTTTGCCGATCGGCTCTTTTACGGTTTGCGTAGCACCGATTTGCGTAGTACCTACCTTTTTTACTGGAGCGGTTTCTTGCTTAGTCTTTGTTGCTTCATCTTTTATTTTATCCACGTATTCGTCTATGATATTAAAATATTCAGGAGAAGCTATTAAATGCATTTGGTTATTTCTTTTTAATCTATTCTCTAACTTATTGATAAACGGCAATACCCGGTTAGTTAAACTCTCGTTATATTCAGTAGAACCTTTATCCAAATCAGGATTATCTTCAAGCCAGTCATATAACATATTTTCGTTTGTATAAGTGTTCCCAACTGCTACCGTCGGTTCTTGCAAACCACCATTATCACGTAGGGTTACTTGCGGCGCTCTTTTTGCATCGTTCACTACACTAGTTGCTTGAGCAATTTCGGCAGTAGCGGTAGCAACAGCTTCAACATCACCCTCACCGAGGGCTTTAGCCAAATTTGCCTTTGCTTTATCAAGCAAGCCCATAGCAACCGTCCCATAATGATAATTACCAGCCTCTAATGACTTATGGAGCAATTCTTCCATACTGGCATTTTTTTGTTTTAAGGCTTCAACTTCGGCAGCTAATGCATAAGTTTCGGCATAGGTATCTCGCTTTACCTTCCATTTTTTTGCTTTAGGTTTTTCTTCAACGTTATTACTGACGGTACTCTCGATAATTTCCTCAGCTTTTAAGTCGGCTTCAGTTTCATTTACCGGGACATCTACCAGAACATCATTTTCTTCCGATAATTCGTTTGTAACAACGCTCTCAGGATTTGCAAAGCCCTCATTATTATTCTCTGTATTCTCTATATCTTTTACTGCATCTTGCATTTTTACCTCGATACTTTTGATGGATCTTCTACGATTAATTTGATTTTAAAGTCTTCTACCATAATTATCGGTTCATCTTCATATTTAGCTTGCAGGCTAGAACCTCTGGGAAATATAACCCAATCACCTACTTTAACGTAAGGTCCGCTAGGAAATTGCTCGCCTTTATAAGCATCAGCTCCTGTTTTAAGAACCATTCCGACCATAGAATTGTATTCTAAATCAGTCTTCACTGCCGTCGGAGGAAGATAAACCCCTTTATTAGTTACGGTAACCACGGGCATCTTATATATAAGTATTAGAACATTAATCCCCGTTACATGTACGTTCTCAAATCTTTTTATCATTGTCTCTTTGCAGAAGTTATTTAAGTCAATGCCAAAAGATTCGTATCTTTTCTTCTCAAAGTTTTCAATCATCACTATTACTCTTATATTGTTCAACTAATTTTTCCATAGCTATATTTAAGCCGTGTAAGACCCCTATATAAAATTTATAATCATCAAAAGTAGTGATACCGTGAGGATTTGTTATATAGGATCTGTTTTTCTCTATTTCACTTTTTAGCGAATCTAATAGGTTATGGCGGTTCATTTTCTACTCAGCTGTTTACCGCTACTCGTCGCTTCTCCTTTTCTAACCTTAGCAGCTCCACCAGCGGCATATTTCTCTAGCTTACTTTCTTTCTTTTCTTGTATTTTTTTTAGGGCATATTCCCTGCGTTGTTTATCCATAAATTTCCTCTTCTTTTAATGGTTCTTTAGATTGTTTAAGTTCTTCTTTTAATAATTCAATTTCAGCTTTAAGTGTATTTTCTCGCTCTTTTGCTTCAATCTTCAATAACTCAATTTCTGATTTAGCATCTGTTTCAAGTTGTTTTTGTAGCAAGTCGGCGTTGTTTTCACGAGCCGTTGCCTCTATCTTTAACATATCCATGTCTAGTTTTGTTTGATTTAAGAGCTCTTCTAAATTCACTTTTAAATCGGCTATATAACGATCTTGCTCCATTTTAGCCTTGTCTAGTTCAATATTCATTTGTGTTTTGTAGCCGTCGGCTTCTATATTTAAATGAGCTATTCGCTCACGTGATTCAACCTCTAAACGCCTTTGCTCGATATCTGCCATTTGTACTTGTACCCCAGGATCAACGGGCATTTCTTCATTTTGCTCAAGGTTTTCCGGTAATAGAATTTGATCAATACCAGAGATGCCTAATGCCTGGTATACTCTAGTATATATCTCCCTCATATTATGTAACTGCGGATCAGTAGAGGCTATCTTTAGCAAACTCTCCGCTTTCATAATTCTTTGAGTCGTAGACTCTACAGAAGGATCAGATACGGGAATGATTTTTATAGATTTATTATCATGAATTGATGGATCTAATGCCTGAAATAATAACTGTATCTCATCGCTAAAAGAGGCATGTACCGTACGTAATATTGCCGATTGCATACGATTAGCTACTTCAAGCATTGCCATGGTAGTTCCGACCGGTGTGTTTGCACTATTTTCAGGCATACCTACTTCACTTGTTGAAGCAAGCTGTTGCGTCTGATTCGTTACTCTCTGGAGATACTCAAGCAGTGCAGGTGAAGGTCCGTTATACGGCAGTGGCATAATGGCCTGTGCTAAGGGAAGTGCTCCCGTATCTAAAGTAATAAATTGACCGGGAGTTATTGTTATGTCGTTATTTTGATTCTTAATACCCGGTACTTTGACACCGCCCGGGAAATTCTGAAATATAGCTGCATCAATTGCCATTCTTTGCATACAAGTTAAACTCATGGCATTACTACCCAAAACTTGAGCAAGTCCTAAGCCGTATATATCAAATCCTGGAAAAAGATTATAGTGAACAAAACAATTAATTCGGGTGCGAGTCGGATCTTCTTCTTGCCAGTTAGGTATAATACTTACTATCTTATTA